>JBAUOX010000937.1:0-3828 GCA_049579985.1 Isosphaeraceae bacterium
ATCACCCGTTGCGGCCGTGCCGATGAACTGCGGCGTGCGGTCGCTGGTGACATTGTCCCCCACGATCCCCGTGTCGCTGGTGGGGTTGAGGCGGAAGTCGGTCACCTGGGCCGGCGTCGTGTTGTCGATCCGGAACGTGACGGTATTGCTCTGAGTCGAGCCCAGACTGGGATACAAGGTATAGGCCGCCTGGACGTAGACCTGGAAAGTCCCATTGGGTAGGGGCGGCTGACCGGACGAATTCGGGGGATTCTGGAACAAGAAGTTGAACGAGCCGTTGGGGCTGATATCCGAGCTCGGCAGGGTGAACTGCAAGGTGGGAGGGGGGAAGACGCCGTTGACCTCCTGGGTTTCGAAGACCGTGATCGTGACCCCGGGGTTGGTCGCGCCCAAGAATTCGGGGGTCTCGATATTGGTCACGGGGTTGCCGTTGAGCGTACCCTTGAGGTCGGCGGGTAACATTTGCAGACCCGGCGGCACGAAGCTGGGGGGCGCGGTCGGCGGCGGCTGGGGGAGACTGTTGTCATTGAGGGTAAAGCTGTACGTCACCTTGTTGCCGACCGATCCCGCGTTGTCGGTGGCGAAGATCTCGATCGTCTTCGGACCGTTGGTCATATAGTAGCTGGCCGGGTTGAACGGGATGGAGAAGTTGCCCAGGGCGTTGGTGGAGTTGCTCGAGCTCGGAGTCGGGACCGGATCGGCGGGATTGAAGCCCGCGATGACAACCGGGTTGGCTGGATTGGTCACGTCTTCGACGGTGATCCAGGTGGCATTGCCGAAGCCGCTGATCTCGCTCGAGCCGCTGATGGTGATTGGGCCGGTCACGACCGGCGAGCTGCCGGTGCCGGTTCCCGCGGTGGTCGGGCTGACCGTGACCTCGTCGCCAAGGATCAGCGGCGCCAGGTTGATGGCAAACTCGCCTTGGCCGTAGGTTGCCGCCATGAGGGTGTCCGGATCGGCCGCCAAGGCCGCGGTTTGATTGACTGTGGCCGGGGCATAGGGACCATCCAGGGTAGGCATACCCGTGGCGACGTTGGTGTCACCCAGCGACAGGCTAAGGGATGTGACCGCGACATGGGGCAGATAGCCGCCCTCCACCACCGCCCCGTAAGTCGTGTCGGGGAAGTAAGTCCACGTCTGGCCGCCGTCGACCGATTGATACACCCCCGAGCCGGTGCCTGTATATGGATTACCCGCGCCGACATACAGCACAGGGTGATACGTGGGACCATTGGCGTAAGTGGGAGAGTTGGGGATGGCGTAGCGCCAGTCGGCCACAATCGAGGACAGTATGACGGCCTGGTTGTATTTCGTCGAGTTTGGGTCGGTCGCCGGGTTGTAGGCCTGGCCGAAGATGGTGTAGGCCAAGGTCTTGAGGTTGCCGGTGATGTTGACCCACTCGTAAGCGGTGTTGGTGGGGTTGTTCCCCAAGAGGATTGAGTCGGGGAGGTAGAACACGCCAGTGGTGGTGACGGCATAGGCGTCGTGGCTGCCGCGGGTGGGGTCGGTGATGATCGACTCGACGGGCGAGCCGTCCAGGCCCAGGGAGATGTTGAGCCAGTTGTTGCTCGAGCCGCTGCCGCCGCCGTCCTGGGTGACGTAGATCTGTCCCTTCGCGGTGCCGACGTAGATGAAGTTGCCGAGGTTGCCGACGCCCTCGGGGGCGCTGGGGTCGGGCGCGCCGTAGGCCAGGGCAACGCTGAAAGCGCCGGGGCTGTTGAAGACTGCCGGGTCGCCGATGTCGAACCAGGTCACACCCTCGTTAGTGGTGGCGAAGATGCGGCCCACGGACGAGCTGATGACGATGTCCTGGCCGTTCACCGGGTCGACGGCGAAGTTGGCGCCGCCTTCGAACGGCCACTGCGGGTCGGGGGTCGGATCACCGCCGCTGGCCTGGAGCAAGCCGAAGGTCCGGCCAACGCCGTTGACCTGGAAGAAATTGGTATCGCCGCCGCCGCAGCAAGGCCAGAAGTATTGGTAGGTTGTGCCGTTGCCTTGCTGGTTGGTGGCCACGCCGGCGGCGTCGCCGCCGGGCCCGTTCCATACGATGTCGCCGTTGTTGATGATGCCGGCGACGGAGCGCGGCCCGCCATTGTCCTGGGCACTGCCATAGAACAAGGAGCCGGCTATCAGAGCGGCGGCGTTGCTGGGCTGCGCCGCCCCATAGTAGAACTGAGTGATCTGGAGATTGCCGTTGCGACTGTTGCCGGGCAGAGAATCCGAGGCCCCGATCTGGGTCTCGAATGTCCCGCTGTTGTCCAGGACGCTCCAGATCCCCTGGTCGTTGCCGAAGATGAGCCGCGGCAGCCCCGTGGTCGGATCGACCATCGTGACGATCCGGTGGTAATCGGTCCCGCCCACGTCGAACGGGATCCACTCGACCCCGGCGCCGTTGTTGGTGAATTGGGAATAGTTGAAGACGTCCAGAGTCGCGTTGGCCTCGAACGGGTTTCCCGGATCGCGGATGTAGTTCAGGTACGAGCCTGGATCAACGTTTAAGACCTGGCCGTTCACTGTCGAGGTGGCTATCGTTTTGTCGGCGACCGCGGCCGGCCCAGTCGAGGACAGGTTCAGCGCTCCGCCGTCGTTGGCGGAAGCCGAATAGGCAACCAGGGAGTGGGCATCCCAGATATCGGTCAGGTTGATGCGGATCAGTCCGGTCTGGTTGCCGTCGGCCGTGCCCCCCACGTAGATGACGCTGGGATCGGTGGGGTCGACGGCCATGGCGATGTTGTAATTGCCCTGCGGGAACCGAGCGGACCCGATGATGGGAAAGTCCGACAGGCCGATGTCGTTGGCGGGAATGGCCGGGTTCGTCTGGTAGCCCTGGTTCGGCTCGGTGGGAATGCGGACCTGGGTCCAGTTCTGGCCGAAGTCCTTGGTTACGAAGATGCCGTCGAGGGCGCCGCCGGGGGTGGAGACGATCGCATAGAGCCAGCCTTCATAGACGGCGTCCTGGGCGGCATTACCGGTCGGATTGGGCACGGCGAGGACAATTCGCCCCTCGGCGCCGTTGGGGGTCGGGCCGTTGACGGGGTTGACGTTGGGGTTGGGTGCATAGCGGGTGTCGAAAATCAGGGGGTTGCCGATACCGCCAAGCATCTGGTTCCAGACCTGGCCCTGGTTGGGGCTCATGTAAACGCCCACGCCGCGGATACCGGCGTAGACGACCTGGAGGTTGCCCTGGACGTAGGTGTTGGTGTCGGGGTTGAGGACGATGCCGCTCTCCGCGTCGAGGACCACGTCGGTAGCCTGGCCGGCGAGCATCAGCGTCCAGGTCTTGCCTGTGTCTTCGCTCCGCCAGATGCCGCCGTTGGGTCCGCTCATGGCGGCGTAGATAATCACCTGGCCGCTGGGCGTGGGCTTGGGATCGACGATGACCTTGTAGGACGTGTTGCCGACGAACTCGCGATCGCGGCTGGCGGAGCTGATTGGCAGGACGTTGCCGCTCGAATCGACGTTGTCGGTGCTGTCGTAAAGGTTCCAGGTGGCTCCGCCGTCGTCCGAGATCAGGAAGCCAACGCCCGGCGTGCCCGTGTCGCCCTCGCCGGTTGCGGCGATAATGATCGACTGGTTGGGGTTGTTATTCCTGGGGAAGACGGCGATCCCGCCGATGTTGACGCCGGAGGTTGGGCCAAAATCGGTGAGCGGAATCCAGGTCGGGCCCGCGGCGCTGGTCGTGAGGAAGTCGGTCGTCTTCCAGATGCCGCCGCTGGCGCCGGCGGCGTAGACCGTGTTGCCCGAGGGGTCGGACGGGTCGATGGCCAGGCCGGTAACCCGGCCCGAAGGGTCGCCGCCAGGGGTGCTGGAACTTCCACCGATCGACGC
>JBAUOX010000938.1:0-3082 GCA_049579985.1 Isosphaeraceae bacterium
CGACACCAACATCTCCTCCGAGCCACGCAAGATCGCAAGGCTCGGCTACGAGGGCAATCGTCCGGACGTCGCCTCTGAACCAAGGACTTTGCCCCAGCCTGCCGATCGTCCGGACGTCGTCTCTGAACCAAGGACTTTGCCCCAGCCTGCGCAAGCCACGCCTGCATACGTTGGAACTCGCATGGATTCTGGTAGCAAAACCTCGCGGAATGCAACGACCGCGGGCCTGATGCGTCGCGACTGGACAACTGGACGGGACAACTTGCCACTCGCAAAACCCTGGCTGCCACAATGAGGTAGTGAGACCAGGACCCGGTCTGGAACGCCGCCGGGATCGAACAAACCCTCGAGGTCTTGGGGACAACTCATGAGTTGAGCCAAGGACAGAGAACTGGCGGCGCTAAGTTCCGCGCCCACTTGAAAAGGGGCGGATTCTCTTGGGACGGTGAGCCTCCTGGCGAGCCATTCAGTCATCCGGGCTCGGAGGAGGCTGGCCGTCCCGAATTCGGGTCCTCATTTCGCTGGAGCAGTACTTAGCTTGATTCGGCAGCAGCGTTCTGGCGGTCGATTGAACGGGAACCGAGCGACCCTTCGAGCTGCTCGTTGAGTGTCGGCCTTGTCGACTCCATCTGGTCACGCACAGGCAGGCACCGCGGCAGGCACCGCGGCGGGGACGGAGGCCTTGCGGGGCCCTCCCGGCACATGCTGACGCTTGGCAAGGTTCGAAATGAAAAAGGATCCAGGCAACGCTGGATCCGGAGAGCTGGGTCGATCATGGAGAGGATTGAACCATTCACGCTGAGTCATCACCGGGGGCCGCAGTCCTCCAAACTCAAATCGCCCCGGCCGCGTGAGCACGGCCGGGGCGCGGATGATTTTCCTCTCTCGATTACCAGCTCACGAGTGGGAGACGGGAACGTTCTTCCTCTCACTCGCGTTGATCGACGCGCGCCCCTTCATGGGAACGCCGGGGCCGAAGGTCGTGAGGTGATCCTGGCCGGCGTTCTGCACGATCACGGGATCGTCGTTGACGTACCCAGGCGTACCCATCTCGGTGATGTCCAGGCCGGCGATCTCGTCCTTGGCGGTCACGCGGTTGCCCCAGACCACATCGACGATTTTGAAGAAAATGAACGCGGCAGAGAAGACCCAGACCAGGTTGGTCGTCACGCCGATGGCCTCGGCCGCGAGCTGCTGGAACCCACCGCCATAGAAAAGGCCAAGCGGAGTCTTGTCGGCGACGCCGTTCCAGCCGGCGCCATACTTGCCATCGGCGAAGAGGCCAATGGCCAGGCAGCCGAAGGCGCCGCAGGTACCGTGGACGCTGACGGCACCGACGGGGTCGTCGACCTTGAGCACCCTCTCGACGAAGAGCACGCTCCAGACCACAAGAACCCCCGCAACGGCCCCAATGATCACCGCGCCGGTCGGGCTGACGAAGGCGCAGGGAGCCGTGATCGCGACCAGGCCAGCGAGCAGTCCGTTGCAACCCATCGTCGGATCAGGCTTACCAAATACCGCCCACATGTAGAGAATCGAGGAGCAGCAGCCTGCGGCCGACGACAGCATCGTGCAGGTCGCCACGCTCGCCAGGCGCCCGTCGGTGCCGGCCAAGGTGCTGCCGGCGTTGAAGCCGAACCAGCCGAAGGCCAGGATGAGCGTACCGACCACAACAAAGGGGATGTTGTGGCCGGGGATGGCATTGGCGGACCCGTCCTTGTTGTACTTGCCGATGCGGGGACCGAGAACGATGGCCCCGGCCAGCGCCGTGATTCCGCCCGTCATGTGCACGACACTGGAACCGGCGAAATCCATATGGCCGTTGCCCAGGCCAAAGTTCACGCCGAGCTGCGAGAGCCAGCCGCCGCCCCAGACCCAGCAGGCGAAAACCGGGTACAGGATCATCGACATGAACAGACCGTATATCGCGAACGCCGAGAACCTCCAGCGCTCGGCCATGGCGCCCGTGGGAATCGTCGCGGCCGTATCCATGAAGACCATCTGGAACAGGAACATGCCCAGGACGGACATGTCGATCGCATCTCCCGACAGGAAGAAGCCCTTGTAGCCAAGAACCTTGAAGGGCTTGCCGAAGAGCGTGAATTCCACCATGTTGTGCAGGATATCGGGCCCGTTATACGGCGCCAGAGCACCGACACCGCCCATCTGGAATGCATACCCGCACGCCCAGAACCCGAGGACGCCGATCCCGTAGATCCCGAAATTCATCGCCATGGTGTGTGCGGCGTTCTTGGCACGGCAAAGCCCGGTCTCAAGCAGGGCGAATCCCGTCTGCATGTACATGACCAGAAAGCCACCCACCATCAGCCAGACCATGTTCAGACTGATCTTCAGAAGCGCGGTGTCCTGGATGATCGTATCCTGGGTGACCTTGTCCTTGTCCTTGGTCAGCGCGCCGGTGGTCACGGCCCCGGTATAGTTTCCCGTTGCTTCGGGCCCGGTTGCCGGTTTCGTCGGGTCAGGTGCGGCCGCGGCGGCGGGAGCCGCGGCATCCTCGGCGTGAACGAGGCTGGAAGTAGCCCAGCTCGCCAGGGTCAGGCTCGCAAAAGCTGTAAAAAATACCAGCATTCGTCGATAGCGGTGCAGCATGGTTGTCCATTCTCCTTGGGGCTTATCGACCGAACGTGCACGCAGGTCTCGATCAGGACCAAGCGGCGGGCACAATGCCGGGATCGCCTCCTGGCACGAAAATGCCTGGAGAGGAAAGGGGCAAATTCGGTGAGGGTTTAGGAATTCTCCCTCATATTGGCAAAAGCTGTGCCGGTTCGCCTCAGAGTCGGCGACCGAGTTGAGTGATCGTTCACAACGCTCTAAGGCAATTTCACTTACGTCTTACTACCGGCCTCTGGCTTGGAGCCCCGATCAGCCAAGGGAGCGATTGTCCACGTTCGCTGTGCCTTGATAATTGGCATGCCTGGGCGCGATCTGAGCGATGGTCGAACCCCTGCACATGGCGCGCTTACAAGCCAGGCAGCAAGGAATTCGGCGATTCCCAACATGATGGATGGATTGTCAGCCGACTGACGATCGAGGTGGGCACAGGACTTGCAGGGATAAGCGG
>JBAUOX010000939.1:0-8760 GCA_049579985.1 Isosphaeraceae bacterium
ACATCGTGCAACAGCCGGCGAACCGTTGCAGGACTGATCGAGCCAACGATGCCGTCCTCCACGGCTTGACGAGCCAGGTCCTGGCTGGACCAATGGGTGATGTGCAGGCCCTTGGCAATTGGTTCCAGAAAAAGGTTATTGGTGTCAGTTCTTTTTTCAACGAAAACAGAACTGACACCAATAATCACCTCCCGAGTTGGTGCCGATCAGGTTGCCCGCGATCCGGTTGCCGGTGGCGGTGGTGCCGAGCAAGAAGACGCCGAAGGAGATTGGCGGCGATGACGTTGCCGTCGCCGTGCTGGTCGCCGCCGCCTCGGTTCCCGAGCCCTCGTCGCTGACCCTGTGCGGTGTCGCCGCGCTGATCAGTCTGGGAGTGGCCCTGCGTCATCGAAGCGGCGTCCGATCCGCGGGCAGACTGCTCTTGGATCGATCACGATTGCACAAGAAGTGAACCGGCCGGAGCCGCGGGGAACCGGCGACGACGGGGCGACCGAGCTCAGATGATGACCTCCAAAAAGATAAAGCGTCTAAGAAAGCCGCGCCGATGCGCCTGTCGGGCCCTGGCCTCGCAAGCGCAATCGGTTCTCTGACAAGATCTAACAATCCAGGCTCGCGGTCATGATGACGCAGCCCGCGCAGGGTCTGGGTCAAGGCATCGCGATCTTTGGCTCGATCCCGGCGCGCTATTTGCTCAGGCATGTCGTGTTTGAAAAGCTTGCAGCATCTGGTTGACCATGCTCCGGCGGCGATGGGCAGTGCCATGCTCTGAAAGATCGACCACTCAAGAAGTATAAATTCACACACGCATTTTCACCGGATCCTGGTTGGGGTCCCGGGTCTGTGCCGGCACGTGAAGGCCGGCGGGGTGGAACACCGGGTCTTGATCAGGATTCACGTGCGAGCCTCTCATCATGTTGCTCTCGACACAAAACTTCCGGCAAGGTTCTCAACTCAAGACCGCCGTCCTGCAGCTTCCCGGAGAGGAGATCAAGCTCCCGATCATCTCGGGAACCGAGGACGAGCAGGCCATCGACATCACCTCGCTGCGCGACGAGACCGGTTACATCACGATTGATCCCGGTTACAGCAATACAGGGGCTTGTGAGAGCAAGATCACGTTCATCGACGGCGAGAGCGGGGTCCTGCGCTATCGTGGTTATCCCATCGAGGAGCTTGCCGAGTACAGCACTTTCGTGGAGACGGCCTGGCTGCTCATCTACGGCGAGCTGCCTACCGAGGCCCAGCTCGCCAGGTTCCGCGAGCTCTTGACCGAGCAGGAATTGCTGCACGAAGGGATGCGTCACCATTTCGAAGGGTTTCCGCCACACGGGCATCCCATGGCAATGCTCTCGGCCATGATCAACGCGTGCGGCTGCTATCACCCGGAGCTGCTCGACACCGATCTTGACCAGGATCGGTTCCTGACAGCCGTGGCCATTCTCATGAGCAAGGTCCGCACCATCGCGGCGTTCAGCTACAAGATGTCACTTGGCCATCGGGTCGAATATCCCGATCCGGCACTGAGCTACTGCCGCAACTTCTTGCACATGATGTTCTCGAAGCCTCACTCACGATACGAACCCACGCTCCAGGTGGTCAAGGCGCTGAGCCGCTTCCTGATCTTGCACGCGGACCATGAGCAGAACTGCTCGACATCAACCGTCCGCATGGTTGGGTCGTCGGGGGCCAATGTGTTCGCGTCGGTGGCTTCCGGGGTTTGCGCGCTCTGGGGACCATCGCATGGCGGCGCCAACATGGCCGTGATCGAGATGCTCGAGAAGATTCACAAGGGTGGCGAGAATCCGAAGTCGATCGTCGAGAAGGTGAAGGCCAAGAAGTTCCGGCTGATGGGGTTTGGCCACCGCGTCTACAAGAACTTCGATCCTCGGGCCAAGATCCTGGAGAAAACGGCCGAAGGCTTGCTTTCCACTCTGGGCGTGGCAGACCCGCTCCTGGACATCGCCGAGGAGCTGGCATCGATCGCGCTGACGGATGAGTACTTCCTGGAGCGCAAGCTCTATCCCAACGTCGATTTCTACTCGGGAATCATCCTCCGCGCGATCGGCATCCCAGTCAACATGTATACGGTGATGTTCTCTATCGGGCGGATCCCGGGATGGATTGCCCACTGGTACGAGCTGTACCGCGACCCCGACCGGCGAATCGGTCGGCCCCGGCAGATCTACACTGGACCGACCCGGCGCAAGTATGTGCCGGTTGAGAACCGTAGTTGATCGATGCACAGGTCCCGCTTCTGGAATGTTTGACCGAATGAAGCCGCCAGGAGCGACTCCTGGATCGGCTCCTGGCTTTCGAGACGGGTCTTCAGGCGACACCTCTCCGCCGGCTGTAGACTGCGTCGTCCAGAAATCCTCCCCCACGGAACCAGCTCGAAGGCGCGTTCCTCTTGCCGAGGAATCGGGAGACTACGCATGGACTTGCCCGACGGGGACGAAGTTTCCCCACTTCGGTGCGTGGACAGCATTTGTTCTCCGCTTCGCGATATCCGTGCGCTTCACGCCACCGCCGAGGTCCTGGCCGCCGGTTCCGGCCAGGAGGAGATGCTGCTCAAGATTCTCCAGACGCTCGAGACCGAGCTGGGCATGATCCGAGGAACGGTCATGCTCGTGTCGCCGGATGGTTCCGAGCTGCAGCTTGCCGCGGCGATCGGCGTCGACGAGGACGTGCGACGCAAGGTCCGCTACCGTGTGGGTGAGGGCATCACTGGTGAGGTCCTGCGAACCGGGACATCGATCATCGTCCCCCGGATCTCGGCAGAGCCACGGTTCCAGGACCGGATTCATACACGGGATCAAAGCGAGAAGACTCGATTGAGCTTCATTTGCGTGCCCGTGGTCGTGGGCAGCCAGGTCGTCGGCTCGCTTGCCGTGGACCTCGAATGCCGTGATCTCGCCGAGCTCGAGGACCGGGAGAAGGTCCTGGCCATTGTGGCCGGCATGATCGCCCACGATGTCAAGGCACGGAGCATGGCCCAGCTTCAGCGCGAAGCTCTTGAGACCGAGAACCTCAAACTGCGTGACGCCCTCGAGGAAAACATCCGGCCCGCCAACATGGTCGGCAACTCGACGGCTGCCCGCGAGGTCTACCGGCGGATCAACCAGGTTGCCGGCGCGATCACCACCTGCCTGATTCGCGGTGAATCGGGAACCGGTAAGGAGCTCGTCGCCACCGCGATCCATTTTCATAGTTCCCGCCGGGATGGCCCGTTCATCAAGGTAAACTGCGCCGCACTGTCCGACACCCTGTTGGAAAGCGAGCTCTTCGGCCACGAGCGAGGGGCGTTCAGTGGAGCGGTGAACTCACGAATCGGCCGGTTCGAGGAGGCGAATGGAGGAACGCTGTTCCTCGATGAGATCGGCGACTTCTCACTCACGGTTCAGGTGAAGCTGTTGCGCGTCTTGCAGGAGCGGCAGTTCGAGCGAGTAGGAAGCAATAACACTCACACGATCGATGTCCGGATCATCACGGCTACTAATCGCGATCTGGAGACGGCCGTCAAGAACGGCAGCTTCCGTCAGGATCTGTACTACCGGATCAACGTGTTCCCCATCTGGCTTCCCCCGCTGCGCGAGCGCCGCGACGACATCCTGCTGCTGGCCAATTACTTTGTCCAGAAATTCGCCAAGCAGATGAACAAGCGGATTCATCGGATCAGCACGCCGGCCATCAACATGATGATCGCCTACCACTGGCCCGGAAACGTGCGCGAGCTGGAAAACTGCATTGAGCACGCCGTGTTGCTCAGCGACGATGGCGTGATCGCCGGACATCATCTGCCGCCGACCTTGCAGATGCCCGACAGCTCTGACCGCACCGCCTCCGGCAGCTTCAAGCTGCTCACGACCAGCTTCGAGCGAGACCTGATCACCGACGCCCTCAAGCGGACGAAGGGAAACATCAACGCCGCGGCGCGCGACCTCGGCATCTCTCCCCGCATGGTCCGCTACAAGGTCCGGAATCTGGACATCGATTACCAGAGCCTGTTCAAGCGGGACCGGGGCGGCGCGGAGCGGTAAACAGCCGAGCCCCGAGCCGCGCAAAGCGGTAAACATCACATCAAGCGTCATGATTGCCCATTCGTCAGGCTCGATTTTCTGCGCCTATCGATCGGGTCGCTTTCCCAGCCCGGGCGCCGACTGACGCAACATTTTTGTCATAAGAGCCGCGTGGCGTGACAAAATTGTAGCTGGGCTCTGTAAGCCCTCGCTCCTTCAGTCTTTCAGGCTGTTCCTCCACGACAGCTTCAGTTGGCGATCGGCGTTTCAGGGAAGAGACTGCCCTCTCGGAGGAACAGCCCTGAAGACGCTCTCTGTGAGAATTCCGCGAAGATTACCCCCCGCGCCGTCGGATGCCGGAGCCAGGAAATCGGCGAAATGCCTGGAAAATACGGCAAATCCAACGGCATGCCGCGATCGACGGCGCGGGGACGGCGGGGACGGGGCACGGCGCGTCACCTGCTTTGGCATTCAACTTGCATCTATACTCAGGCAATTGGTCCCTGATCTTTCGGGATTCAAGCAGCAACAGTTGAACCTCTTGGAATGGGACTCTCCCACTCATCCTTCCTGGTTCATCAAGTCCGGACGTGTGAGCTTCTGGTTCCCAGGGCTCCGCTCTCACCTTGTTCTCATTGGGAACCGCTCGACGCGAGTCGAGACGGAACAGATTGACCACCTGGATCACTGGAGTGATGCACAGGCCAACTTCGCGAGAGGAGCAATCGATGCGTAAAGTGGCAGTTTACGGCAAAGGCGGCATTGGCAAGTCCACAACAACCCAGAACACGGTCGCAGCGCTGGCGGAGATGGGCCGCAAGGTCATGGTGGTCGGCTGCGACCCCAAGGCCGACTCGACGCGGCTCTTGATGGGCGGACTGGGCCAGAAAACGGTCCTGGACACACTTCGAGAAGAGGGTGAGGATGTCGATCTCGACGACGTTCTTCGAGGCGGCTGGGGCGACACGATGTGCACCGAGTCGGGCGGCCCCGAGCCGGGAGTCGGCTGCGCCGGCCGGGGTATCATCACCTCGATCAACCTGCTCGAGCAGCTCGGCGCCTACGACGAGGACAAGAACCTGGATTACGTCTTCTACGACGTGCTGGGTGACGTCGTCTGCGGCGGATTCGCGATGCCCATGCGCGAGGGCAAGGCCCAGGAAATTTACATCGTCTGTTCCGGCGAGATGATGGCGATGTATGCGGCCAACAACATCTCCAAGGGAATCGTGAAGTTCGCCGAGGCCGGCGGCGTCCGCCTCGGGGGCCTGATCTGCAACAGCCGCAAAGTCGACAACGAACGCGAGATGATCGAGGAGTTCGCCCGCCGTCTGGGAACGGAGATGATCCACTTCCTCCCCCGCGACAACGACGTCCAGCGTGCCGAGATCAAGCGCAAAACGGTCATCGAGTGGAACCCCAACGCTCCCCAGGCCGACGAGTACCGCGCGCTGGCCCGCAAGATCGATGCCAATACGCTGTTCGTGATTCCCAAGCCCATGGAAATGGATGAGCTCGAGACGCTCTTGGTCGAGTACGGCCTTCTGGGCGAGGAAGTGGCGGAAGAGGCGGAATGTGTGGCGGAAGTGGCGGAATGTATGGAAACGGCGGCGGCCTGAACCCCGCTGGACCGGCCCGCGACGAAACCGGAAAAACCCAACCCCAGGCCACCCCAGGAGCCCGAGCCGTGAATGTGAATGAGCTTGTCCCCACCGCCGCGGAGGCGAAGCAGGAACTGCTGGAAATCTATCCGAAAAAAGTGCGCCGCAAGCGTGAGACCCAGATCCTCGTCAATGATCCCGAAGCGCCGCCAGTGATCGGCGCCAATTCCCGGACCATTCCAGGCATCATCACCCAGCGCGGCTGCGCTTACGCCGGCTGCAAGGGCGTGGTGCTCGGGCCCACACGCGACATCCTCCAGATCACCCACGGGCCAATCGGCTGCGGCTACTATAGCTGGTTGACGCGGCGCAACCAGACCGTGCCCGATGAGCTGGGCCCCGAAAACTACATGATGTATTCGTTCTCCACCGACATGCAGGAATCGGAGATCGTCTTCGGCGGCGAGAAGAAGCTCAAGCAGGCCATCCTTGAGGCCTACGAGATCTTCAAGCCCCGGGTGATCGCGATCTGCTCCACCTGTCCGGTCGGACTGATCGGCGACGACGTTCATGCCGTGGCCCGCGAGATGAAGGAGACGCTGGGCATCAATGTCTTCGGCTTCAGTTGCGAGGGCTACAAGGGCGTCAGCCAGTCGGCCGGACACCACATCGCCAACAACCAGTTCTTCAAGCACGTCGTCGGCCAGTCCGAGCGGACGGTCGAGGGCAAATTCAAGATCAACATGCTGGGCGAGTACAACATCGGCGGCGACTCGTTCGTCATCGAAGATCTTTTCCAACGTTGCGGGTTCACCCTGGTAGCGACCTTCAGCGGCAACGCCTGCTACGAGGACATGGCCAGCAGCCAGCAAGCCGACCTCGACCTGGTGCAGTGCTATCGCTCGATCAACTACATGGCCCAGATGATGGAGACGAAGTATGGCATCCCCTGGATGAAGGTCAACTTCATCGGCGCCAAGTCCACGGCCAAGGCCCTGCGGAAGATGGCGAACTATTTCGGCGACGCCGAGCTGATCGACCGGACCGAGGCGGTGATCGCCGAGGAACTGGCCAAGCTCACTCCAGTCCAGGCCGAGGTTCGCAAACGCTGCGAGGGGAAGCTGGCGATGCTCTTCGTCGGCGGCTCGCGCGCTCACCACTACCAGGACCTGTTCACTGACATGGGCATGCGGGTGATCTCGGCCGGGTATGAGTTCGCCCACCGTGATGATTACGAGGGGCGCAACGTCATCCCGACCATCAAGGTCGACGCCGACAGCCGCAACATCGAGGAGATCGAAGTCCACGCCGACCCGGTGGCTTTCCGACTCCGCAAGACCGAGGAAGAAAAGGCACGGCTGGCCGAGGCGGGCGTGCTCCTGAGCGATTACGAGGGCATGATGCCCCAGATGGACAAGAACGCTCTCGTCATCGATGATATCAATCACTACGAGTCGGAGAAGATGATCGAGTTGTACAAGCCCGACGTCTTCTGCGCGGGGATCAAAGAAAAGTATGTCGTCCAGAAGATGGGCGTGCCCTGCAAGCAGCTTCACAACTACGACATCGGGGGCCCTTACGCGGGATTCGAGGGAGCGGGCAATTTCTACCGCGAGATCGACCGCCTGGTCAACACCCGGATCTGGAAGATGATCGCGCCGCCCTGGCTGGAGAAGAAGAACGGCGAGTCCGGCCCGCCCCTCGAGGCGCGCGTGCCGCACCATCCAGTGCATCTCTCCCGACCGGCACTCGAGGACGAGTAAACCCTCATCGTGAGCGGGGGCCTCTCTTCTTTCTTCCTCCGCTACCGTCGCACGATCTCCATCGATTTCAAGAGCTTTCCGAGGAGAGGTTTCCATGCTGATGAAGCATACCAACGGTGCGGTCGCAGAACGCACCGCCCTGTCGATCAACCCGGCCAAGACGTGTATGCCGATCGGGGCAATGTACGCGGCACTGGGTATTCATGCCTGCTTGCCTCACAGCCACGGGTCCCAGGGCTGTTGTGCCTATCACCGCAGCATGCTGACGCGACATGTCCGGGAGCCGGTCATGGCCGCCACCAGCTCGTTCACCGAGGGGTCCAGCGTTTTCGGCGGCCAGTCGAATCTGTTGGCCGCCATCGAGAACATCTTCACGATCTACAACCCGATGGTCATCGGAGTCCACACCACGTGTCTCTCCGAGACCATCGGCGATGATCTGAACCAGATCATCATCAAGGCGCATGACGACGGCAAGATCCCCGAGGGGAAGTACGTCTTCCACGCCAACACTCCCAGCTATGTCGGGTCGCATGTCACCGGGTTTGCCCGGATGACCAAGGCCATGGTCGACTACTACGCGGAACACGACGGCATCCGCAACGAAATGATCAACCTGATCCCGGGTTGGGTCGAGCCGTCCGACATTCGCGAGCTCAAGCGCCTGGTCGCTGAGATGAAGCTCGAGTGCATCACCTTCCCCGACCAGTCCGACGTGTTCGACACGCCACAGACGGGCAAGATGAACATGTATCCCAAGGGAGGAGTGACAGTTCCCCGGATCAAGGCCGCCGGCAACAGCGTGGCGACCATCGGCCTGGGCCCCACCGCCTCTGGCCTGGCCACCGAGGCGATGGAGGCCAAGTGCAAGGTTCCCGGCCAGGTGCTCGAGCTGCCTATCGGTCTGCGGGCGACCGACCGCTTCATCGCCGCGCTACGGCACTTCAACGGCCGGTACGTTCCTAACTCGATCATGGATGAGCGGGGCCGGGTCCTCGACATCATCACCGACATGCACCAGTACTTTCACGGCAAGCGCGTCGCCCTCTTCGGCGACCCCGACCAGCTCGTCGCAATGACCGAATTCCTGGTCGATCTCGACATGGTTCCCATCTACATCATTACCGGCACGCCGGGCAAGAACTTCGACGAGCGAATCTCCGCGGTGCTTGGTGATCTGGCCGACCAGGTCATCTTCAAGCAAGGCTTCGGCGCCGACCAGTTTTACCTGCACCAGCTCATCAAGAATGACCGGCCCGACCTTCTGATCGGCACCACCCACGGCAAGTATATCGCCCGCGACGAGGATCTTCCGTTCCTTCGGTTCGGTTTCCCGATCATCGACCGCTGCGGCCACACCTACTTCCCCACCGTCGGCTA
>JBAUOX010000940.1:0-12972 GCA_049579985.1 Isosphaeraceae bacterium
GTTCAGGAAGCACTCATCCAGGCCTACTTGGGACTGGGAGATTTTGACGGTCGCAGCGGGTTTCGGTACTGGCTTTTGCGAATCGTCGGCAACACGGCCCTGGATTGGGGACGCCGCCGTAAACGGCGTACCATCCTGAGGATCGGAAATGGCCGAAGCGATCTGCCCGAACCGGCTTTCCATGATGACCCGGCCCGAAGCTTGCACCAGCAAGATCTTCGCCGGGCGCTCGACAAGGCCCTCGACCATCTCAGCCCCAAGATCCGGACGACTTTCGTTCTATTCGCCGAGCTGGGATTGAGTTACAAAGAGATTGCAGAAACGCAAGATATTCCGATCGGCACCGTCATGAGCCGCATCAACGCCGCGCGTGAGAAGTTGCAGCAAAACCTGGATTGGGAAAAGCTGAAAGGCCTGGATTGACTCGAGACGAAGGCATTCGGCGAGCGTGACGGTTCTGAACGCGCGGGGCGTCGACAGCAAGGCCCGGCCGGATCGGAGAGGAAGCCCGATAATGCGATGTGATGAGGTCATGCGTGAACTGAATCTGCCGAGCGACGATCGAGACGATCGGGCGCTGGCGCGCCATCTCGCCGAGTGCAAGTCCTGCGCACGCTGGGCTGAACATGCAGCCAGCTTCAATCGTCTGTGGGACGCAACCCGGCCTGTCGATCCCCCGACCGAATCGTGGGATCGGCTCTGGTCGTCGGTCACTGCCCGTCTCGACCACTCTGGACCGGTCACGACGCCTCACTCCCGACCCGAGAATCCCTTCGCAGCCGTTGGCGCTGCCGTGCCCCAGCACTCATCGCCAATCACTCGTTCCTGGCGCGGCCTCGCCGCCATCGGATTGGTCGGGCTGGCCCAGGCGGCTGCGCTGTTCCTCGCCGTCAATTTGTACTGGAACACGAGTGACAAGAACGTCCAGCCACCCTTTCCCCCGGGCCCTGACGTGGTGCGGCGAACTGCCCCCAGTCTGGATTCCGAGGTGGATGTTGAAGAGGGCCAGGTGATCCTGATTCGTACGGAGGGCCCGGCGGTTGATGTCAGCGACCTTGCCTTGCTCGAGACGTTTGACGGCGAGGACCCCTGGTACGTCTTCTTCAACCGCGTCGAGTCGGCCAGCACGGTCGTCGCAATGACGGAGTGACGTGCCGTGTCTGCCGCCTGGAGTCGACGAAACGGGTTGAGAATGGGGATCGGGCTGATTGTGCTGGGCCTTGTCGTCGTCCTGGCCATGGTCCCTGGCAATGGCGTCGGTCTCGGGCAGACTGTCGATGGCCCGCGAGCGGCTCAAGACCAGGCGCAACCCAAGCTGAAGAGCTCAGCCGATGAGACCGCCCGCCAGGTGACCGTCTTTGCGATCCTGGCCACGAACGATCCGGCCGCAATCGACCCACGGCTGGCCTCCGTCAAGTCACAGTTGGGAAAGGTCCTACCGGGCCACGGTTTCAAATTGCTCGATGTGGAAAGCAAGCGGATCGAGGCCACTCAATCAGTGACCTGCGACCTGGGTAATGGCTACAAGGCCGAGACTGTCCTGGTTCGGCCGCTTGATGAGAACGGCAAGGTGCAGCTCCGCTGTAACCTGTCCCAGCAAGGAATCAAGGAGTTCTCAACCCTGGTCAAGACCCCGATCAACCAGCTTTTCTTTTACGAGCGATCGCTCAAGGACGGAAGCCGCGTGCTGATTGGGGTCGGTGCGCGTGATGCGCTGAAGGTGGAAGCCGCCCGGACTCGATAACGAGCATCCCTGAGCCGAACGGCAAGAAGAGTACAGGGCCTTCCCTGGCCCTATGGCCCCCAGCCGCCAATCCATCCCTGGAGGCGACCGCTCTCTCGGGGCCTTGGTGCCCGGTCGTCCGTGACCGGATCGGTTTTTCCCACCGACATGGGTTATATCGGCGCTTCAGGGTTCGCTTCTGAAAAGTATTTCTGCCGGCCAGAGCCTGCGCCAGAACGCAGGGCTTTGTTCGTTGTGAATTTGTTTCGTTCTCGCTGCTGGATCGTGGATTTCGGTCGGGGCTGGGAAATCGTCGGCATCTGGCCGGTCCTTCTTCGACAAGATCCCCAAGGATCTTCTCCCCAGAGCGGGAGCGATGCTTACTCCGGATCTGGATCCTTGAACCACTCGGAATCGCTGTGCCGAGGAAACGAAATCGAATCGGGACACTCGCGGCGATCCGGAGCATTCTCCCGGTCTGCGCAAATGGTCGGTTTTCTGAAGATTTCGAGAACCCGGGGAGCAATCGATACGAAGATAAGAGAGTGTCCGCGGCGCGGTTTCCCGCGCTGCGTGACTCTTCGGCGAACTATCTCCAGGTAGTTGTTAGTTCCTGGTTGCTAGGAGGTCGATGCCAGATGGCAAATTTTTCCCTGTTGTTACTAGCAACCAACAACTAGCAACTCCCATCATCATTGTGCCGATGACCAAGGCCGGTCCTTGGCGGACGGCCTTGTCCAACAACCGTTTCACGGCTAAGATGACTCTAATCGACTCACCTTGTCCATCCCGACCCCAGGCACTTCAATTCAGGAACCGAACCTCATGCCACGGTTAGCATTACGTCCGTTGACGCTGATTGCCATCCTGGCCCTCATGGCGGTCGTTGTGGGCGCCCAGGCGCCGGCCCCGACCAACGAGGATCAGGAAACGGCCAAGACCGTGGTTGATCTGCTCGAGCGGCAGCACATGGCGCGACCGGTGATCGACGACGAGATCGCCGTGAAATGGTGCAACAATTTCCTCAAGGACCTCGACCCCCAGAAGTTCTACTTCCTCAAGGCGGACATCGCGGAGTTCCAGAAGGAAGCCAAGAACCTCGACGACCAGATCCGCGAAGGCAACATCGACTTCGCGCGGCGGGTTTTCGAGCGGTTCCTTCAGCGGAACGACGAGCGGTACCAGACGGTGCAGGAACTGCTCAAGCAGAAGTTCGACTTCACGACCGATGAGTACTTGACCGACGACCCGGACAAGATCGACTACTCGGTTGACAAGAAAGAAGCCGACGAGCGGTGGCGGAAGAAGATCAAGCTCGATCTGTTGCAGCTCCGCGCCGACAAGACCGAAGAGGGCGAAGCGATTCGCAAGCTCTCGGTCCGGTACAAAGACCGCAACCGGATGTTCCACCAGTTTGATTCGAGTGAACTGCTGGAGGTTTACCTGTCGAGCCTGACCCGGACCTTCGACCCGCATTCGTCGTACCTGAGCGCCAAGAATCTGGAGGATATGCTCAACCAGCAGCTTCATCTCTCGCTGGAGGGCATTGGCGCCTCGTTGCGTTCGGAGGATGGCTATGCGGTCGTCACCGAGATCGTGCCCGGCATGGCGGCAGACAAGGACGGCCGGCTCCAGCCCGAGGACAAGATCGTCGGTATCCAGAAGGAGAACGGCGAGGAGACCGATCTGGTCGAGAAGAAGCTCAGCGACGTTGTCCGCTTCATCCGCGGCCCGCGGGGCACCAAGGTCCGGCTCATCATCCAGCCGTCGGGAACCAAGGAGCGAAAAGTCTACGAACTGACCCGCGAGCGAATCGAGCTCAAGGAACAGCACGCCAAGGGCAAGATTCTCGAGACCAAGAACAGCGGTAAGGAACTGAAGATCGGCGTCATCAACCTGCCGGCCTTCTACGGCGACACGATGGCCATTCTGCGGGGTGACCCCAACGCCGTCAGCGCCACGGCCGATTGCCGCAAGATCTTGAGCGACTTCAAGGCCGCCGGGGTGGACGCGGTTGTTGTCGACCTGCGCGACAATGGCGGCGGCCTGCTCGAGGAGGCCAAGACCCTTTCCGGCCTGTTCATCGACACCGGCCCGGTCGTGCAGGTCAAGGAAGTCTTCGGGGTCAAGCACCTTGATGACGACGATGAGGGCACGGCCTGGGACGGTCCGCTGGTCGTCTTGATCAACAAGCTGAGCGCCAGCGCTTCGGAGATCTTCGCGGGCGTGATCAAGGATTACGGCCGGGGCCTGATCATCGGCGACACCAGCACCTTCGGCAAGGGTACGGTCCAGAGCATCGTCCAGATCGGCGACCATACCCGCCGCCGCGACCGCAAGAATCACGGAGCTCTCAAGCTCACGATCCAGCAGTTTTACCGGGCCAACGGCGACAGCACCCAGATCAATGGAGTCGCCCCCGACGTTCACCTGCCTTCGATCCGCGACTACATGGACTTCGGCGAGGGCAAGATGGACAACGCCCTCAAGTTCGAGAAAGTGCCCGAGCTGCCCCACGACAATTACAACAAGGTCTCTCCAGAGCTGGTGACCCTGCTCAACGACCGTTCCGCCCAGCGGCGGAAGACTGATGCCAAGTTCCAGAAGCTGGACGAGCGAATCAAGCAGTTCCTGGACCGCAAGGCCCGCCACTCGATCGCGCTGAATGAGGCCAAGTTCAAGGCCGAGTACGCCCCCGACGAGGACGACCCAGAACACGCCGACGAAGAAAAGGCCAAGAAAGACAAGAAAAAGAAGAAGTACATCGAGCGGGAAGTGTGGGCGTCGGACTTCTACAACGACGAGGTCGTCCGGATCATCGGCGACTACCTGACCCTCGGCTCGAAGGTCCTGGCAGCCAACCCGGTCAAGGCCGCCGCAGCCAATCCGTGACAGTCTGACAGGCCAATCGCCGGCTCACGATTCACTTTGACCGAGCAGGCCGGACTTGCGTCCGGCCTGCTTCGTTTCTCGACCCTGTCCACGCACCTCACCTGCTCCACGTTGACGGCCCTGAGCCGGCCCCACGGCTGACCGCGTTCCGGTTGCCCGCCTGCGCCCGGGCCGAATCCATGTCGGAATCGCCCACGATTCTCGTCCATCGCTTGGGAGTGGACGAGACGTCGATGGCCCGCGGCATCACGCCTTTCGCGGCGGAGAACCGGGCCTTTGGGAACCAGGGAGAGCGTTGTCAGATGAACGAACGAGACCTGCTGGAACGGTTTGTGGTCGAGAAGGACCCGGAAGCATTCCGCGAGCTCATCGAGCGACACGGCGCGATGGTCCTCGCCGTATGCCGCAGCATTCTCCACGAACCTCATGACGCTGAGGACTCCTTTCAGAACGTCTTCCTGATCCTCGCCAGACGCGCGAACACGATCAAGCGCCTGGACACCATTGCACCCTGGCTTCATCGCGTTGCCCTGCGAGTCGCCCGGAGAGCTCGAGCCAAGACCTCCCAGCGCCGAGCTCGGGAAATGACCCGCCCGGGTTCGAGGACCGAGCATCCCGCGGAGTTGCCTGACCCGGCGGTCATACCGCTGCTTCGCGAAGAGATCAGCCAGTTGCCCGACCGATACCGGCTGCCGCTGGTTCTTTGCTGCCTGGAAGGGAAGACCAACCAGGAGGCCGCCCGGCAACTGCAATGGCCGATCGGAACCGTCAAGGGACGGCTTTCGAGGGCCAGGCAGACGCTTCGTGACCGGCTCAGCCGCCGCGGCCTGGATCCGGCCGAGGATCGTTCGCCCGGATCGGCGCGACCTCTTGCGATGTCCGCTCCGCGACGATAGGCTTGAAGGCCACCTCAATGCCGAAGGCTCATGAGACCACAAGAGCGATTCGCGTTTCTGAAAAATCATGCCGGCTCAGGAAACTCCCTGTCGGGTTTGCAGGGGAATTTCGTCCCAGCTTGAGGGATCAGTCGTGTGATGTCCGCGGTGTAGCCGGTCCCCTCCTGTGCAAACGGTGTGATGATGCGATCTCGAGGCGGTCACGCTCTTGCCGAGGGTTCGAACCGGGGCCTCTCCCAGAGGGTGAGAACCAGTCCCCGGGCGTTTCTCCGTCTCGAGATGCTCGAGACGCGCTGCTTGCTGTCGGGCTGGCTTTCGAAGGTCGGTCCCGGCATCGATCGGCCTCCCGCGGTGGAGCGCCCGGCGAGTGATGTCGCCAGGATCCCATACGACGGCCTCGAGGTCCGGGACGCACAGCCCACCGAGTCCGGGAAACTGAGCCCGACTCACCCCCCCTCCGCAAGTCAGGATCTCGATACAAATTACGTCGGAGATTCCACGGGAAGCCCCGATGTCACGCCCGGCCTTGCGGGTTTGCCGCAAGCCAACTATGTCATCGTTCCCGAGTCTTCCAAGCCTCATCACACCATCGCCTCCGCACAGGTGCTCCCCGATCTTCCGTACTTCGGAGTGGTCGGCACGCTCGGCGCCGGCGACGGAATCGACCTCTACCAGCTCGCGCTCGACAGCATTTCCGAACGTCTCGATTTCGGCCTGGTGATGCAGGGATCGGGCGCCAGCGTGCCAGCGACATTCCAGATACTGGACGGCTCCGGGCAGGTGCTTGGTACGTGGAACCTCGGGAGTGTGGGCAATTCATCCATCCAGGTCAATATTGAGAAACCTAGCCCCGGATCCATCCTGTACCTGGGCCTCTCGGCCGGCAGCTCGAGCACACCAGTTGGAGCTTTCGGGACCGTCGACTATCAGCTCTGGGTGGCTCGCCAGCCGGCGCTCCTCCTGACGTCCTCATCGATCGGCAACTCGACTCAGCCCGTCCTGGCCTTATCCGTGCTTTCTCCGCTGCTCATCCCCCTGGCAGCCCTGGGACTGTCATCCCCGAAAGGCGTTTCCGCGACAGCCCTGACCGCACCGGGGACCATATCCGCTACCGCGAGTGCGACCGTCGGCTCGCTGGCAATCCGCTCGGCTGGGGCTTCCCGGGGGTTGTTGTCAAGCGACGAACCCGCTCCGCTCGCTGTGCAGGGACCCGGCGCCTCGGCTTCTCAAGAGGTTGCTTCAGGGTCCCTTGCCAGGCTCGAGTCGCAACGTGAGGGCGAGCCCCGTCCCGGTGAACCGGCGGTTGCTGGGCGGGATCCCGAGGCCAGCGTCGTCGTCATCAGTACCGGCGGGTTCCCGCTCATGGGCGCAACTGCTGTCGGCTACTGGAGATGGCGGGGGACTGACCCTGAAGCTGTCCCTGAGATGACGGCTCCTGCCCTGGAAGCGAGATCCGAGGGCGTGAAGTCGACCGGCGATCCCGACCTTGATGGCAGACCGGCCGTGTTGCTAGCCGAGGGGGAAGTCATCGCCAAGGAACAGGCAGTCCGCCTCCGGGCCTGGGGCGGCTTCCCGGTGTCTGTCTTTTCCGGCCTCGGGGTGGCAATCGTCTTGACCCTGAACGCTGTGCTTTCGCAACCGATCGCCGGCTATGATTACCTGACTGCGAGACTCTATCGCAGCCACATCCGAGCCTTCCCGCGCCGTAAGCCGAGCAAGTAACTCGCCACGCCCCAAGTGGCTTGTCGGGAACCGAACCACGGACTCAATCCGAGCGGGATAGCTGCGCGGTTGCGACCCACGCCAGCCACGCCCGGCGCGCCAAAGCGAACGCATGCGGAAGCCGCTCAGGGGATGAGCCAAGGCACCTGGTGTAGGTCACGGCGATCCTGGCCAGAAGCGCGGGACGATTCGCGGCCCCATCCGCAGCCTGCTCCAGATCGACCAGGGCTTGATCGCGGAGTCCCCGCCGGAGCAAGGCCGTCGCGCGGCCGAGATAGGACTGGGGATCTTCCGGATCATTCTCCACGGCAAGCGACCATTCCCGCACGGCAGCTTCGTCCTGGCCCAAGGCCATGAGGGCTCGAGCCCGCGGAATCCGAACGGTTCCGCGAGCCCCACGCATCACCGCGTGATCCAGGTCGATCAGGGCCGCCGAGGGGTTTCCCATCTCGGTCTTCAAGAGCCCGCGAAGCTCCAGCAGGCGAGGATCGCCGGGAATCAGGGTCAGGCCCGCCTCGACGTCGCGGAGCGCGTCACTGCGGCGCCCCGAGCGACGGCGGATTCGGCCGCGCACCAGGTAGGCATCGGCCCACTCCGGCGCCAGGGCGATTGAACGGCTGGCTTCGGCGTCGGCGGCTGGGTTCCCCAGCACGCTGAGGAGCACAGCGCGGGTTCGGTGGCTCCGTGCCGAGGCCATCGCCTGGCGATGGTCGGGGGCCGTGGCCTCGAGCCGCTCCACCGCCGAGCGGAGGTCGGCTTCGAGCGATCGGCCCCCCGCCGAGATCGGGGGAAGGTCATCCGGCTCATCGAGCCAGGACAGGTCCTCGACCCGTCCCAGCGCCAGGAGTGTACGCACCCAGAGACGTTCTCGGCTCGGAGTCGGCTTGCGGCGGAATGCGCCCGCCGCATCGGCCTCGGCGCCCTCGAGGCGACCGATCGCGAGCCTGGCCACGGCCCGGCGCGCGAGGATCTCGTCGGCACGCTCCGGGAAGTCGCGGAGCACGATCGAGAGGTCGGACTCGGCCTGAGCAGGCTGACCGGAGCGCAGCGCCAGCACGGCGCGGCTCAACCGTGCCGGCGCGTCGCGAGGATCTTCAGCCAGCAGCGCATCATACTCGGATCGCCCCCGCTCGACGGCCCCCGCATCGATGTCGAGCTTGGCGCGGTTGAGCCGGCCAGCCCGGGCCAGAGGTCCGCCCTTGTCCTGGGAGATCACGCTCTCGTAGGCCGCCCGTGCCCCGGCGTCGTCACCAAGGACCTGTTTCACAAATCCGAGGTCGAATCGTGCCTTCAGCAGCCGGCTCCCCTGAGACGACTCCAGGACGCGGTTGAGGTCGTCGAGCGCCCAAGTCCAGTCGCCCCGCGCCTGATAGAGTAGCGCACGATTCATCCGTGCCCAGGGGGAATCGGGACGCAGGGCCACCGCCGCCTGGTAATGTTCCAGGGCCCGGCCCTTCTGACCTTCGCGCCCCAGGTAATAGCCCAGGTAGAACTGCGACCAGTAATCGTCCGGCTCGAGCAATGTCGCCCGCTCCAGCCAGGCAACGGCGTCCTGGGTCCGCCCGTCCAGGTCGCAGATCAGTGCCCACTGGAAGCATGCACGAGCCGAGGTCTCCCCCGCGGGCGAGGCGTGCGGCGATGGGTGGGGATTACCGCCGAGAACCGTCTCGCAGCGATGGCGAAGCGCTCTCCAGGGTTCGACCGGCGAGGCGAAGGCGATCGCGGCGTCGCAGATGGTGGCCGCGCGGCGAACCTCGACGGGGTCGACGGACTGCTCCCCGTCCAGCGCCACCACCACCCAGAGAAAGAGCAGCTCGTTGGCTTCGCTGATCAGGGCCTGGCGCCGCGCGCCGTCGAGCAGCGCGAGCTCCGGCCGTCGGATCCAGTCGGGATCAGCAGGGATGGAGAACTCGGCCAGCACCGCCGCAACGGACTGGCCGATGCCCCTGGGATCGGCACTGAAGTGGAGCAGGGAGAATCGCAGACGCTCACCGACCTCGAAGAGCCGGTCTGCCCTGTCCCGGATCTCCTTGGTCAGGCGCGCGCGCCGACTTTCTTCGGCGATCACGCGGTGCAGCGATCGGAGCCTCCAGTCATCCTGGGCGAGCCGCGCCGCCGTATCAAGCTGGCTGACGGCAAGCTCGAGCTGGCCCTCCTGGACCGAGCGCCGACCCTGGTCAACCCAGCGCCTGACCTCGGACGCGAGGAGTAGGTGATCGAGCCGGTTCTTGATCAGACCGTACGAGCAGGCCCCCAACACCATGAGCAAGAGCACGGCCAGGGCCAGCCGCCGGCGGTTCCGGCGCAGCCAGTGGATCATCCGGCCGGGCATAGGCTCGCGCGCGAACCGCAGCGGTGCGTCATCGGCGACCGCCTGAAGATCCGCCGCCAGCTCCGACGCCGATGCGTACCTCTCGGAGGGTTCCGGCGCCAGGCACCGGCGGACGACCGCCTCGAGTGCCGGAGGGACGTCCGGATGGCCGCCCCGCAGGCCAGGCGGTCCGGTGCGCCGAACCTCCGCCGCTCGAAGCAATGCCACGCTCATCGGGATCGACCCCGAAGGCAGGGCAAACGTCCTCGTGCCCCTGACCAGGCAATCGAAGAGAACCACCCCCAGGGCGTAAAGGTCGGAACGCTCGTCGACCTTCTCGGACGAGCCGCGTGCGAGCGCTTCCAGATGCTCGGGAGCCATGTAGGCAAGAGTGCCGCCTACACCTGCGGGGAGTTCCTCCGCGTCGGCAACCTGGGGTTCCTGCGCCAGGTTGAAGTCGAGCAACATCGGCAGGCCGTCTCCGGTCACCAGCACGTTCGAGGGTTTGACGTCGCGATGCAGAATCCCGCGGTCGTGGGCGTGTTGCAGGGCTTCAGCCATCCGGGCGCCCCACCAGGCGATCGCCTGGGCATAGGTCCGCCCCTCGAGTGCAGCTCGGCTTGCCGCCTGCTCGATCCTCACGCTCTCGGGCGGCTGCAAGCGGTCCAGGAGATCCAGCAGGTCGGCCCCGGAGCGAACGGACTGGATCTCGGGCCGGTTGAGCACCTGGAGCAGCGTGATCCGGCCGAGGTACGGCATGCAGAGCAAGTGCAGGCCGGTGGCCGGCTCGGTCCTGTAGGAATAGACGGGAACGATGTGGGTGTGCTGCAGTCGTGCCAGGGTTTGCGGCTCGCGCGAGCCGGTCCGCGTCACCTTGAGGGCAACGGGCCGATCGGCCAGGTGCTGCTCCTCGGCCAGGTAAACCCGAGCGAATGCCCCTCGTCCCAGCTCCTCGACCAGCCGGAAACCCGCGATCGTCTGGCCGGCTTCGGGCAGCCGGGCACCGCCCTGGCGAGCCCCTCGCGACCAGGGAGCACGAGCCCGTCCGACCAGATCGTGAATCGCCATGACTTCCTGAAAGGAGCCGGCGAGCCTGGGGAACCGGACCTCGTATTCCGCCGCCTCCGGCGCCTCGCCAGCTTCCTCGCGGAGGCAGTATTCCTCGTAGAGCAATGCCACCAGCAGCTCACTGTCGAGCTCGGGAAAACGGTCGCGGTACGATTCGATCGGGCTCGGCTCCGCCGCTGCCCGGCGCAGGGTCAGGTCGGCCCGCAGCAGAGCAACCAGGCCAGCCCGGCGCTGACGGGGATCGTCGGGAAGATAGTTCCTCGGGTCCGGCCGGAACTCCGGAGACGATCTCCAGTCCGCCTGGTACTGCACCACGAGGGCATCGATGCTTGGTGATGAGGTGCCATCCCAGATGCCGCTGGAGTGGGTCGAGCTCATGGCATCAGCCCTCGATCCGAGCACGGTTCCGCAGCTCTTCCAGGACCCGCTGCACCGTCCTCTCGCTCAGGCCCAGCCTGTCGCCGATCTCGCCGCAGGAGTAACCAGCCGCCTTCAGCTCCAGGATCACCCGCCGGTCCTCCGGCAGCAAACGGCTGAGCCGGTCGAACGTCTCGTGGGCCTGAGCCAGCTCGCTCGGGGTGTCTCCCGATGCCAGTGTCGTTTCCCGGTCTCCCCGGTTCTCGATCGATTCCTCCCGGTGAATGTTCTGCTTCTGGGTGGCGGCACGGCGGTATTCATCGATGACTTTGTTCCGCGCGGCCCAGGCCAAGAACGCGATCAGGTTCTCCTCCTCGTTCAGGTCGTTCGACTCCGTCTGGATCCTGTGAAAGAAGCTCCCCCAGACACTCTGGAGGAAGTCGATCGAGTCGAACCGCGACCTGAGGAGACGAGGGAGCTGGCGGCGGACGACCAGGCGGACCTTCGACTCGTAACGGCGGAGAAACTCCCGCGCAGCCTCCTCGTCTCCGTTCTTGATCCGGGCCAGGAGCTCGCGGATGTCGCCCGGGCCCTGGCCATGCAGTTGTTCACTCGTCGTCATGGGAGCCTCCCAGGGTCCTCGCGGCCGGGTCGTCGTGCGGCTTTGCCTGTTCAGATCATGTGCCCGCGCCCGCGCGGACGGTTACGAAAAAAAGACAACTTCCGACGAGAGACAGCCGCTGTTGCCGACTGGGAACATCCTCGGGCGATCATCACGGATAGACCAGATCCTACCATGTCCCTAGGTGGAAATAGAGGAGATTATTTTCGCCTGGCATTATCCGATTTACGGCTTGTCAAACTGGACAACCTTGCTTGGACTGGTTGATACTGGTTGAAATTACATGGGAGGTGCGACATGGAATCCGTCGGCTCTTTCGAGGCCAAGACCCACCTGCCCCAGCTCCTTGAGCGGGTGGCCCAGGGCGAGGAATTCACCATCACCAAGCACGGCAAGCCCGTGGCCCGGCTGGTGCCCGCCATCACCGCCACGCCCAAGCCCGACGTGCGGCAGGTCATCGAAGAATTGAAAGCGTTCAGCAAGGGCAACACGCTCGGCGAGGGCATCACCATTCGCGATCTGATCGAGGACGGCCGCCGCTTCTGACACGCATTACCGAAAGGATTCGCCGATGGAAACCAAGGACGGTTTCGTGCTCGACTGCTCCGTAACGATGGCTTGGTGCTTCGACGACGAAGCAACCCCCTACACCGACGGCGTCCGTGACAGCCTGGCCGATATGCGGGCTGTGGTGCCCTCGCTCTGGCCGCTCGAAGTGGCCAACGCCACCATCGTCGGCGAACGCCGGAAGCGGCTGGACGAGGCCCGCAGCCGCCGCTTCTTCGTGCTGCTCGAAGCCTTGCCGATCGTCCTCGATGGGGAGACCGGCAACAGGGCCTTTGCCGACATCGTTCAGTTGGCCAGAAACTATCAGCTTTCCGCCTATGACGCCGCCTATCTGGAGCTGGCCATCCGCCGGGGCCTGCCGCTGGCGTGCCTCGACGGCAAGCTGAAGACGGCCGCCGCCGCCGCTGGTGTTGTGCTGTTCAGTCCACCCTGAAGCGGCTTCCGTTTGAGCGGTTGTAGGGTGCATCGAGTCTTCGACGATGCACCTCCCCGTGAGAACAGGAGCACCAGGTGCGTCTTCGCGACGCACCCTACGCGACTGAAAGCTGGAGCCGCAACTGGTCTAGAAAAGTCCGAGAAACGCGGAGTTCATGCAGCCGGAAACGGTCCGAGCGAGGACGGCAAGTGTTGGCAGCGCGTTGAGCTGGGTATCCATGGCCTGAACAGATGGCTCGTAAAATGAAATGTCCTGACTCTACCGGATTGCAGGTTGGCGGTTTCTGAAGCCCATCAGTGAGGTGGACGCCATAAGATTGTGGAGCCAATGTTCATGATAGCGTTTGCCGTTGAGTCGATGGGCGGGACTGTCGTGGGT
>JBAUOX010000941.1:0-2886 GCA_049579985.1 Isosphaeraceae bacterium
GTTATGTGTGGGATCGTCGGAGCGCTCGACCTGACCGGGAACCGGGATTTCCCTGCCGACCGGCTACGGGCGATGACGGGGGCGA
Organism: Isosphaeraceae bacterium; assembly: GCA_049579985.1. Lineage (GTDB taxonomy): Bacteria > Planctomycetota > Planctomycetia > Isosphaerales > Isosphaeraceae > Aquisphaera. The sequence goes on from JBAUOX010000941.1 coordinate 86, forward strand.
TCGCTCACCGTGGCCCGGACGACGAATATTTCCACCGAGAACCGGGGCTGGCCCTGGGTACACGGCGGCTGGCGATTGTCGACTTGGCCGGCGGGCGGCAGCCGCTGGCGAACGAGGACGAAACGGTCTGGGTTTCGTTCAACGGCGAGTTGTTCGACTATCCCGAGTTGCGCCAGCAATTGCTGGTCCGGGGGCACCACCTGGCCACCCGCTGCGACACTGAACTCTGGGTCCACTTGTACGAGGACCACGGCGAGGGGGTCTTCGAGCGGGCGCGGGGCCAGTTCGGCGTAGCACTCTGGGACCGGCGCAACCGGATGCTGCTGCTGGGCCGGGACCGGGTGGGGATTCTTCCCTTGTACTACACCGAGAGCGACGGCTGGCTGCTTTGGGCCTCGGAGATCAAGGCCCTGCTGGCCTCCGGAATGGTTCAACCGCGGCCCGAGCCACGGGGAGTCGACCATCTTTTTTGCTTCTTCTCGGCCAGCCAGGCGCGGACCTCGTTTCAGGGCGTCCGCGTGATTCGCCCGGGGCATTACGTGCGGGTCAGGGATGGCCGGATCGAGCCGCGGCGATACTGGGACCTCGACTTTCCCGACGCCGGGCAGGAGCGGCGGCTGGTCGACCCGACCCCGCTGGTCGACGAGCTGGAGCATCTGCTTCAGCGGGCAGTCGAGCGACGGCTGCGGGGCGATGTGCCGGTGGTTGGCTACATCAGCGGCGGGCTGGATTCGACGGTGGTGCTGGGGCTCAGCACCCAGCGGCGGGGCCAGCCGGTGCCGGCATTCACCATTGGCCTGGACCGGGCCGGGCCCGACGAGCGCTCCAGCGCGACCGAGTCAGCCCGGGCGCTGGGCGCCCCGCTGACGATGGTAACCCTGGACCGTGCGCAACTGGCCTCGGCCTTCCCCGGCTTGATGCTGGCCTGTGAAGGGCCGGTGTACGACACCTCCAGCGGAGCCCTGATGCGGCTGGCCGAGGCTGTGCACGACCAGGGTTACAAGGTCGCGCTGACTGGCGAGGGGGCCGACGAGGCACTGGCCGGATACGTTTGGCACAAGACGCAGGCGGGCCGCGAGTGGCTGGCGCGGCACGGCGGCACGCCTCTGCTGCGGCTGATCCGTGCCGGCGTGTTGGGCTCCCTCGGCGGCGGATCGACCCACCGGCCTCCCTTGTTGGCGACCCGCGGGACTCGGGTTGCCCAGCAGGACCTGTTCGACTTCGTCGGCCAGGCGCGGATGACTCTCTACAGCCGCGCGATGTGGGACCGCCTGGGAGATCACGACCCCTACGACGACCTGGACTTGGACAACCCGCGGATGACCCGGTGGAACCCGCTGAACCAGTCGCTCTACGTCGGCTACAAGGTGCTGCTGGCCGGTCACATGCTGATCTCCAAGGCGGATCGGATCATGATGCGGTCGTCGGTCGAAGGGCGGTATCCGTTCCTCGACGAGGAAGTCATCGATTTCTGCGCCGGGTTAGCGCCGGAGTACAAGGTCCGCGGGTTGACCGACAAGTGGTTGCTCCGCCAGGTCGCCACCCGGATGCTGCCGCCGCAAATCGCCAACCGGCCCAAGACGATGTTCCGCGCCAGGCTCTCCCAGAGCTTTCTGGGCCCCCATCGCCCGGCCTGGGTGGACCAGCTCCTGAGCCCCGAGTCGCTGCGGGCCGCCGGCTACTTCGACCCGCGGGCTGTCGCCCGCGAGCGGGCCGCGCAGGTCCGCTGGCCCCGGCTCACCCCGCGGCGGTTCGTCTTCGACGTGGCGTTGACCAGCGTGGTGGCGACCCAGCTCTGGCACCACCTGTTCTTCGGCGGTGGCCTCTGCGACCTGCCCGCATGGTCGGCTCCGGCACCCCCGTTGGCAAGCGCCCTCCCACGACAACCCTCGGATGACCTGGCGATCGCCCAGTGAGTTGAGGATGAGGCAACCATGAGGACAGCACTGGTGACAGGGGCTACCGGCTTTGTCGGCAGCCGGGTGGTTGACGAGTTGCTGGCCCGGGAAGAGGCGGTTCGCGGGCTCGTGCGCGACCCGGCGAAGGCGGCGAGGTTGCGCGAGCGGGGTATCGAGGTGATCGTGGGCGACATCCGCGACCCCGAGGCGGTGAGCCGGGCGGTCCAGGGCATCGACGTGGTGTATCACTGTGCTGCTGCGGTGGGGGCGCACTACACGGGCCGGGAGATCCGGGAGACGAACCTGGAGGGGGTCCGACGGCTCCTGGAGGAGGCGCGGGCGGCAAGCGTGGGGAGGGTGGTGCTGCTCAGCTCGGTCAACGTGCTGGGGACTGTCAACCTGGACCCGGCGACCGAGGATTTGCCCTGCCGGCGGTCGCACGATCCGGCCGCGGACGTGAAGATCGAGATGGAGCGGCTGGCCCTGGAGGTGGGACGCGGACCCGGACCGGAGGTCGTGATCCTCCGCCCTGGCTTCATCTACGGCCCGGGGGACCCGGGCAACTTGCCGCGGATCGTCAGGGCCCTGCGGCGCGGCAAGTTTGCTTACATCGGCAGCCGGGACCACGTGATCCCGATCGTGCATGTCGGCGACGTCGTGCAGGCGATGCTCCTGGCAGCCCGGGCCCCGAGTGCCGATGGCCGGGTCTACCAGATCACCGACGGGTCGCGGACCACGATCGGGCAGTTCATCGATCACCTGGCCGACCTCCTGGAATGTCCCCGGCCGCGGCGGGTCTTGCCCGGCTTCCTCCCCAGGCTGGGCTGCGTGGTCTTCGACGGGTTGCAACTGGTGGTTCCCCGTTGCCCCGCCCCGATCAACCGGAGCGGGGTGCGGTTCCTG
>JBAUOX010000942.1:0-5175 GCA_049579985.1 Isosphaeraceae bacterium
CGTGATCTCTCGGGGGTAACTCCCATCCGAAGGATGGGGTCGCTCTGTGGTTAGAGGCGTCTGTATTTTGGATGGGCTTCGATGCCCCACACTACGCCTTCCGGCGGTTTCTTAGCCCTTTGTCGTCTCATTGAAAAACAAGTGTTTCGGGCGGGGCTGACGTCTCTCCCTGACTTCGAAATCTTTAGTTCTTTATGCAACGGGCAGTAAAGCCATTGAAAACAGGGACTTGTCGCTGATTCTTTTCAAGTTCCCTATTCGCCCCAGACTATTACTCGGGACTTTTGTCGGTAACGTCATAACTGAATCAAATCTGTTGCTACGGATTTATTGTGCCACAACCCCTCATCTTCACCATGCTTGCCTCGTCAGGACCAGGAGGACGATTTTGTGGAAGTCTTGGCACCCCTTAGTTGCTCTCTCATTTTAACACCGCTGAGATGTTTATGTTCCAATAATGCATTTGCTAATAGTTTTACCTGTTCCCAGTGATTCTTTATAAAGGTTTTCGCCTTGTCGTATACTTCATCAAGATACTCTTCTTGGTATTCATGGTCACTTGTGAGTTCTATGGCTCCGTTGAAATCTCCGGCTGCGCCTCTTCTGTTGATAGCCCCGCTATATAATTCTTCGGATGCTGGGCCGCTTAATAAAACTAATATTTCTCGCTCTGACCATTTAGGTTTTTGAGCTGCACTTACTTTTCGTTCTGGTAAATTGCAGTGAGCGATTATGCCTTCCTTTGGCACTATGGAAGCGTAATTAATTCCACGTTTGAGTAAGATAGCGGCTGCTGCATGACCTGCTTCGTGATAAGCTAATGCTTCAATGGTCGCCATCTGTTTGTTCTCCTGTGTTTCCATCCAGTTTCCTGGACAAATGGGGCTTCCATGCCCCTATCGGCGGTGTCGGTCAGTGGTCGTTGCCTGTCACGGGAAAGCCGAATCAATGCTACCATGACTGCTGGATCGTCAGGAGAGTTGTTCAGAAATACTTCTATTCTGTGTATCTTTTATGCCTCTTCGAGCGTTGACTTGGGCACAATTGGAAAGAATGGTGTTAGGACGCATCATCCCGTGGTGGGGACGCAACGGCTTCGCATCCGACGCCAGAGAGCCATACCGAAGAACCACTCGGAAGCCACAGCAACGGCTCCGCTTTAGCGATTCAGCATGTCTTCGATCATCCGGGAAAGAGCCTCCTGCGGATGGTCGAGTCGCTCGAGCGTGGCCTTCGCCAGGTCGGTGGCGATCGAGCGGCGTGCGCCCTTTTCGCGAACCCAGGTCAGATGCTCGCGTGCTTTCTTGAGGTCGCCACGCTGCAGCAGCTCGAGTGCGAGGAAGGTGTGCGCCTCGGTTTTCTGGGTGTCGTTCGCGGCCGCTTCGAGCAAGGCGCTGGCCGAAATCTCGTGCCGCAGGAAACGCAAGACCGGCACTGGCCACGTCGTCTGTGCCGAGCTGGAGATCGCCTCGTCGAGAAACGTCCGGGCGTCGTTTTCCTGGCCATCCCGGCGCGAACCAAGGAACCCCAGCAGGGCCATGTAAGGGGAAAGGCGATCGCGCCAACCTTTGAGATTGAGATAGGAACGGGCGTCGGCCTGGGCGCCCGCTGCTCCAGCGCAGAGCCGGGCCCAGCCGCGTGCGACGTAAGCCTCGGCCCGTTGCGGGTCACGCTCGATGACCCGATCGAACTCGGCGATGGCGCCTTTCCAATCGCCCTGCACTCGCAGGGCATTGCCTTGCTCGACGTGCAGCTCCAGCTCAGCCGGGTCGGACTGGAGGGCCAGCTTTTTCTCGTCCCGGATCGCCAGGTTGTTTCTGCCCATGTCCTCCAGCAGCTTGGCCGCGCCGCCGTAGAAGGCGATCAGGCGGGGGTCCAGCCTGGTTACCGTTTCATAGTCGCCGACGGCCTGCTCTTTGAACCCCAGGCGTGCATAGACATTTCCCCGATTCAGGTGGACGATCGCGTTTCCGGGAGCCAGCCGCACCGCTTCGCTCAAGTCCTCGATCGCCCGGTCGTACCGGCCGATCATGTAATAGGCCAGCCCGATGTTCGTGTGCGCGCCGGGGTTCTTCGGATCCAGCGTGATCGCCTTGTTCAGATCGTCGATCGCCCGCTCATACTGGCCCAGGCCGTTGTACGCCGCCCCGCGGTTCAGGTAGGCGGCGGCCTGGTTGGGATCAAGCTCGATGGCCCTGTTCAGAGTGTCGATCGCTCGCTGGTACTGGCCGAGCCGAACCAGGACCCCGCCCCGGTCCTTGAATCCTCCGGCGTCGTCGGGACGGAGCCGGGTTGACGCTTCGATATCCGCAATCGCCCTGTCGTTCCGGCCGCGCCGGGAGAGCAGGGCCGCGCGCAGCCGGAGGGCGTAGGTGAAGCTGGGGTCGAGCTGGACGGCACGATCGTAATCGGCTTCCGCCTGTGCGTCTTGCCCCATCGCTTCCAGAAGCTTGCCTCGACTGGAATAGGCCCGGGAGTAGTTTGGCCCCAGCCGGATTGCCTCGTTGTAGTCGGCAAGGGCCTGATCGTGGTCTCCCAGCGAGAGCCGGCAATCACCCCGGCCGATGTAGGCGTTGGGATCAAGCGCATAAATCTCGATCGCGCGATTGTATTCCACGACCGCCTGCTCATCCTGTCCCATGCGGTGGTACGCCTGACCCAACCCGCTCTGGGCAGTGGCATGCCCCTGGATGATCTGCTGCGACTTCTTGCCGGAGAGGCTTCCCGCGGTGTTCGGGACAGGAAAGAGCCCGTCCATGAGCGAGCCCGGGTCCACGAACGAGGCCATCTTCCAGGCTCGAACAGCACGGTTGAAGCTTTCCAGTGCCTCATCGTTCCGACCGAGCATGAGCAGGGCGATCCCGCGGTCGGTAATTGCTCCCGGAAGAAGTGGGCTGTAGCGGACGACCCGGTCGAAATCCGGCAGCGCCCGCGCCGGCTGGTCGAGACGAAGATAGCAGTTGCCCCGCTTGATGAGCGCCTCGATGTCCCGCGGGTGCTTCTCGAGAACGCGGTTCAGCGCACCGATCGCTTCCTGGTAGCGACCGGCCTCGTAAAGCTGGAAGCCCTGATTTCGCGCCCCTGCGGTCCGGTCCGCCAGCGCAGGCGATGTTGTAAGCAGGGTCAGCAAAACCGTCAGGCTAACTTCAAGCGGAACGAATGTCAGCCTCATGACCCCGTCCTTGCGGTCAGTGATTCCCCCGCTCTCCTCTCTCTACTTTCGTCTTTGAACCCCACGTGGTCGCGGACCTTCGGGGCCGATCGTCGGCATCGACGACGGGATATGCTGAGGATTCTCGTTGCAGGGAAGTCTCCGTGGCTGAGGCTTGCTACTACTCGGTATCCTCGATTGTCCGGAATACCCCGCGGATCAGGTCGGGAAGGTCGGCCTCGCCCACATCGGACCATTGGCCGAAGGCCAGGACGGTGCGGCGCGCGGTTCGAAAGCAGCGGATGCTCGCCGCGTTGGTCATGTCCATGGCAAAGAACTCGACATCGTGGCCCGTGGCGACATGTTCGTTGATCGTCCCCATCGCCGGGGCTGCGTCGAGGTCGGGATACTCCTCGCGCATCGCCTCGAGCGCCGCGTCGGCCACGTCGGCCGGGTCGGGGCGGGACTCGTCGGTCGTGATCAGCGCGAAGCCCAGGCCGCCGGGGTCCTGCACGGCCACCGTCATGACCTGGCCATGCTCGGTCACCTCCAGCTCCCAGCTCGATGGATACTCGAAGTGCAGGCCGTGGTCCTCAAAAGTTTCGAACGTCACCGGTGCATCCTTCTCAAGGGTACCTGCGCGGCCAAGGCTCTCGTTCTCGACCATCGGCTGGAGAGAGGTGTTCAGCAAAATCCTGGTCCGTCAATCGCCAAGTGGCAGCCGGAGTCTTCTTCTTTCCCACACACCAAGTCATAGTAGCATCGCCCGTCAAGCTCGCCAATGGTCCAGGCAAGCCCTCCGCGCGGCTCGTCAACTGCCGCATCCCTCGAACGGGCGGGCCTCGGCATGGCTTGGACGCACTTGCTTACTCGTGGTAACTTGGCATGATCCGGTTGGTCGGTGGAGACCGGAGGTCCGGGTGAGTTCAAAACCGCCTTGTACGCAGCGAGTGATCTTGATCATGCGGATCTTGTCGGGAATCCAGCCTTCAGGCGCCCTGCACATCGGCAACTACTTCGGTGCGATTCGCCAATACATCGCGCTTCAGGAGGGTAACGAAGCCTACTACTTCGTCGCCAATTATCATGCGCTGACCAGCGTGCGCGACGCCGGCCGGATGCGTCAGCATGTCTTCGACGTTCTGGCCGATCTGCTTTCCCTGGGGCTCGATCCGCGGAAGGCGACACTGTTCGTCCAGTCCGACGTGCCCGAGACGACCGAGCTTGCCTGGCTGCTCAGTTCGGTCACACCCATGGGCTGGCTCGAAAAATGCGTGAGCTTCAAGGACAAGGTCCAGCAGGGCCTGCCCGCCGAGCACGGCCTGTTCGCCTATCCCGTGCTCCAGGCGGCCGACATCTTGCTCTATGACGCCGACCTCGTTCCCGTCGGCCAGGACCAGAAGCAGCACCTGGAGATCACGCGCGACATCGCGGAGCGGTTCAACCGGGTCTACGGAGGCGACGAGGACGTATTCCGACTGCCCAAACCCTACATCCTGGACAACGTCGCCGTGGTCCCCGGCCTCGACGGCCAGAAGATGTCCAAGAGCTACAACAACACGATCGAGATCTTCGACGACCCCGCAACCATTCGCAAGAAGGTCAAGCGGATCGTGACCGACAGTGCCCCGGTCGAAGCCCCCAAGAATCCCGATGACAGCTCGCTGTTCGCACTCTTCAAGCTTTTCGCCCCGGTCGAAGAACTGGCCGAGGTCGAGCGGCGCTATCGCGAGGGAGGCATCGGCTACGGCGAGATGAAGAACCGTCTGGGCGAGGCGATCGTCCAGCGGTTCGCTCACGCCCGCGAGCAGCGAGCCGAATGGGCCGCCCACCCCGAGCGCATCGCCGAGGTCCGCGCCGCCGGCGCAGCCCGCGCCCGCGCCACAGCCCGCAAGATCCTCGACCGCGCCCGCGCCGCCTGCGGAGTCGATTGATCACAGTCGCGCACCCCAAAGCGACCTGCCCTCTACCCGGACCGCTTGATGCACGAATACGACAAGAGCAGCAAATGGTTGATCCAGCAT
>JBAUOX010000943.1:0-2847 GCA_049579985.1 Isosphaeraceae bacterium
CAATCTCCGCGTCCAGCCGGCGAGCCAGCGCGACACCGATCGCCGTCTTCCCCGAAGCCGTTGGACCGGTCAGATAGATCGCACGATGGAACGGCTCGAGCACCACTCACCCACCTTTGCAATGATCGTTGTCGCTGCTCCGAATCGCAATTCGGCTGGACATTCAGTGTACGCGAATCACGCTCCGACCCGCTTCTGCTTGCGACCTGGTGAAATCGTTAGCGGCACGGACGCAGCTCAGGAATCCAAACCCTTGCCATTGCATGGCCGATATGTTGGACTTGATACGGGGAAAGTTCGACACGGTTCGTATTTCTTCTCGCCGCATGCTCCGCGTGGGTCTGCCTTCCGATTGATCGTAACGGCGCGCGGGGCGATGGCCGTGGCTCCCTCTTCTCGAGGTATTTATGTCTGTCACTGTCTCCCTGGCCGAGACGTCCCCTGCCGTTGCCGCGAAGTTACCAGTCACCCCCCTGATCAATGACCTGTCGATCAGGATTGGAACTGTCAACGGCTCGGGCAGTCTGTCCGCCAACCTGGTCATGCTTCGCGCCCTCTACACCATGGGTGCCCCATGCAGCGGCAAGAACGTGTTTCCCTCGAACATCGAGGGCTTGCCCACGTGGTTTCACATCCGCGCCAGTGCCAAGGGCTACGTCGGGCATCGTGCTGACCCGCAGATCCTGGTCTGCATGAACGAGCCGACGGCCAAGGACGACGTGCTCCAGCTCAAGCCGGGCACGATTTGTCTTTACCGGGACGATTTCAGCGTGGATCTGAAAGGACTGCGCAACGACGTCATGTTCCTCCCGGTGCCGTTCCAGAAGCTGGTGGAGCAAGCCTATCCCCCGGACAAGACCGACAAGGGATATCGGGACAAGCTCCGCAAGGTCGTCAACATGGGGTACGTCGGCGTCCTGGCCTCGGTTTGCGGCATCACGATCGACGCGGTCGAGACGGCCATCCACCGCGAGTTCCCCGGCCGCAAGGCCAAGGCCGCCGAGATCAACATCAGCGCGGCGCGGACGGCGTACGAGTGGGCGCAGGAGCACTTGCCCGCCGACCTGCCTTACCGCGTCGAGCCGATCGAATCGACCCAGGACAAGATCCTGATCGAGGGGAACAAGGCGGCCGCCCTGGGAGTGCTGTTCGGCGGCGCCAATGTGCTGACCTGGTACCCCATCACTCCGTCGAGCAGCCTGGCCGAATATGCCGAGGAGTTCCTCAAGAAGCACAGGATCGAGCCCGACGGCAAGCACTCGTACGCAATTGTGCAGGCCGAGGACGAGCTGGCCGCTATCGGCATGGCTGTCGGGGCCGGCTGGGGCGGTGCCCGCGCGCTGACGGCGACCTCCGGGCCGGGCATCTCGCTCATGAGCGAGTTTGTCGGCCTGGCCTACTTCGCCGAGATCCCGGTCGTGATCATCAATGTCCAGCGGATGGGGCCCAGCACCGGCCTTCCCACCCGGACGAGCCAGGGCGACGTCCTGAAGATGCACCTGCTCGGCCACGGCGACTGCCGCCACATCGTCCTGATTCCCGGCTCCGTCGAGGAATGCTACGAAATGACCATCGAGGCCCTCGACCTCGCCCAGAAGTTCCAGACCCCCGTCTTCGTCGCCATGGACCTGGACCTGGGCATGAACCTCTGGCTGAGCAGCCCGTTCGCCTATCCGGCGAAGCCGATCCAGCGAGGGAAGGTGCGCACCGCGGCGGATCTCGAGCGGCTGGGCCGCTTCGAGCGGTACAAGGACGTGGACGGCGACGGCGTCTGCTACCGGACCATCCCCGGCACCGAGAACCCCCTGGCCGCCTACTTCACGCGCGGTACCGGCCACAACGAGAAATCGGGATACAGCGAGCGGCCCGAGGATTGGAAGAAGAACCTCGACCGGCTTGCTCTCAAGCTGGAGACGGCGCGCGGGACCGTCCCTCGCCCCGTCATCGAGGGAGACTTCTCCGCCCGGGTGGGCCTGATCGCCTACGGCAGCACGCATTTCGCCGTGACCGAGGCCCGCGACCTGCTCAGGGAGGAGGGAATCGCCACCGAGTACTGCCGGATCCGCGCCCTCCCGCTGTCCGATGATGTGGCCGGCTTCATGGAGCGGCACCAGCGGGTCTACGTGATTGAACAGAACCGGGACGCCCAGATCACCGCGTTGCTCCACGCGCGAGTGCGCGGCGCGCTGGCCGACCGCCTCGTTCCCATCACTCATTACAACGGCATCCCGATCGCCGCCGAGAACATCATCCGGCCCATCCTGAGCTGGGAGAAACACCCTTCGGGGCCCGGCTGGCCGACCGGCAACGTGGAGCGCGACAACCCTCCGGTCCCTTACGAAGAGCACCCGTCTTCCGAGTGAGCCCGGCCGCACAAGAGATTCTTACACGCATACCACAGCTCATTTACGAATTTCGAGGCGAACGATCCATGGCCAGCGAAGCAACGATCACGATTCAATCGAACGGCAGCTCGATCTCACTTCCGACGGCGGCCTTCCAGGGCCTGCCGTCCACCCTGTGCAAGGGCTGCGGCCACAACAGCATCACCAGCTACCTGATCGAGGCGTGCAAGTCGATCGCGGTGAATCCCTATTACACGGTCAAGCTCAGCGGCATCGGCTGCTCGAGCAAGACCCCGGCCTATTTCCTCGGGGCCAGCCACGGCTTCAACGCCCTGCACGGGCGGATGCCGTCGGTGGCGACCGGCGCGCTCCTGGCCAACCACAAGCTCGTCTGCATCGGGATCAGCGGCGACGGCGACACGGCCAACATCGGCATGGGGCAGTTCAAGCACGCGTGCCGGCGGAACGTGCCGATGGTCTACATCGTCGAGGACAACGGCTG
>JBAUOX010000944.1:0-3318 GCA_049579985.1 Isosphaeraceae bacterium
CCCCGCGGAGGAGCGTTCGGGCCAGACCTGTCGAGATCATCGCTACGGGAATCCGAACTCGCTCGGCCCAATCCTGAAGCGTGTATTGCAGGATCCGCGGCGGCTTTTCGGGCCAGAGGCCATGCGCGAGGGCCTCGAAGTTCTCCGGCTCGGGATGGTTGTGAACGTCGGACACGATCAGGATGCCGACGGCCCCCTTCTCCTGGGCCGTCATTACCTTGCGCAGCGGGGTGGACGCCTCGCTCATGACCAGGCCGTCGAAGGGGCTCTTGGGATCGTTCTCGCCCGGCTCGTGAGCGAGGACCAGGACAATCTTGTCCCGCACATCAACGTTCCGGTAGTCGTCGTGACCGCGCTCCGGGTCGCTGATGCCGAAGCCGGCGAAGGCCAGAGAGTTCCGCACTTCGGCAGAGGGGCTGAAGGGGAGCGGAACGAAATCCTGGCCGGCACGGAACCGAAGGGTGACATCGTCCGTGACTTCAAGCTTGTTCGATGGCCCGAGCGTTGCCGTCGAGAGCAGGAACGGCTGGAAGTACGACACGTCGCTGCCCACTCGCTTCAGGCCGAGGCGTTCGAACCGAGACGCGATGAACTCGGCGGCCAGGTTGTTGCCCGCCGTCCCTGTCAACCTGCCCTGAAAAGCGTCACCCGCCAGGAAATAAAGATCGGCCTTGAGGTCCTGCTGACGAATCGATTCATTGCAGGGCGCGGAGGGCTCACTCCCCGGCCCAAGTGCGGCCAGCATTGTCACGATCGAGATCAGGGTGTTCGCCATGCGATCTCCTCCTTCAATTCATGGGATGCCTCAACCTGGAATGCCCGCGATGAACTCAACGAGCTGACTCAGGAAGGGTCTGGGCGACCAATTCCAGCAGCGGCTCTGCGTCGAGGGGAGTGAGCATGGGGGGCGGCAGGCTGTTATCATGCACGAGAACGCTGTTCCTGCCAACAAAATAAGTGCAATTCCGTGCCACGTCGAGATTGAAGAATGGCTCGACGAGGCCGGCTTGGAGGGTGTCCATGGAACTCCTGGTCAATACCCTCGATTGAAATCCTGGCGGCGATGGATGGGGGCGCTCGGGCGTCTTGCACCGCATTTCGTGCAACCTGCGTCGTTCATTTCGTTCAAGGTGGAAGGCTTTTGGGCCGATCGAATAATCCTGCTGGTTACTAAATATGGCATATCCGGTCCCAGAGGAACGAGAGGGAAACGCGATGCAAAGGCGAGCGATCCTCGACCCGAATCCGATTGGGCTCTGGATAAAGCCAGGACTGCTATTGATCGCGCTGATAGTCATCTCAGGCACTCGACATGTGAGCGCTGAGGAGCAAGCCCCCCGTGAACTCCCGCGCCAGTTGAGGTTCAATGACCGGGCTCTCCGCCCTGCTTTCTTCCCAGTCCCTGGCGAGCCTGCGGAGGCGGCTGCCCCGCGGATCGAGGTTAGCACAAGCGAAGTCCGAACGGACTCGCCCGCGGTTCCCGGAGCCAAGCTGGCCCTCGAGGCTGGACGAGGCGCCCCTGGGGGTACGCGTTTCCTCTGGGTCCAGATCGAAGGGCCGCCCCTCGAGATCGGCGACCCGTCGCGGCCTTCGATTGAAGTTACGATTCCGGCGGGAGCGGAAAGGCTCGGATTCGTGCTCGTCGCGGCGAGACCTGACGTGGTGCGAGTGGTCCGCGTGATCGTCCCGCTTCAGGGTGACCCGTCGCGGGTCTCCTGGGGGGCGCGTCCGTCTGGGAAGGTCAAGGCCGATGCCGGAGACGACCAGGTCGGCCTTGTCGGCCACCGGGTGACACTCAACGGCTCGCGGAGCCGGCCCGGCGACGGCAAGAACGCACGCTGGCTCCAGGTCGCCGGGCCTCCTATCACCGCTCCGCAACAGCAGGGGCCGTTCTTTTCCTTCGTCCCGACGACCCCCGGGCTCTACAGGTTTCTCTTGATGGTTGCCGGCGAAGGTGAGCTTTCCGAGCCCGACGAGGTGGCGATTCTGGTTGGTTCACCTCCCGGGGCAGGCGGCCTAACAATGCAGTCGGCCTCGGCCCTCCTCCCTGCACCCACTCCCGCACCCTTACCCCCGCTAACCCCCGAGCAGATCCTCTCGGCCGCCCTCCCCAGGTTGTCGGCTGGAACTCGTGTGGGTTCCGATGTTGCCGACGTGATGGACGCTATCGCCCATCGCTCGAACCTCTACGAGTCCTTTGCCGTCCTCCAGAGCGAGCTCGCGCGCCGGCTGGACGTGGTGATCCCGACCGAACCAGCGACCCGAGCGGCCTGGGCCGAGGGGGTCTTCTCTCCACTCACAGCCTACACCACCAGCCAGTTGCTAGCGGCGGGCCTCGATGTTCGCCAACCCCAGGGCCTCAAACAACCTTTGACCTCCCCCCAACAAGAGATAGCGCGTGACCACTTTGAAAGATTGGCGCGGGCGTTCCGCGCTGTCTTGGCGGCGCGGTAAGCGCGGCGCCATTCGGCTTGGTGCGACAGGATTCGTCGCCACCCAATTCCCATGGAAGGGAGACCGATGAGAACCCCCCGTCAACGTGGGTGGGCCTCCACTGCGCTGGCCCTCTCTGCCACTCTAATTTTGCTTGGAAATTCCCCCCTCCACGCCGAGGAAAAAATAACTCCGAAACCATCGTCCTCCGCTCTGGGTGCCGCGCTTCAGATGACGCGGACGCGGGGGGTGGCGACCGTTGCGGTCCTCACCTCCTCGGAGCAGCCGTCCTCTGTTCGCTTCTGGAACGAGTTCAATGAGGGGGCATGGGCGAGGATGAACCGCGGTCTTGTCCAGGTCGTGAACGTTTCCAAGGATGCCGAGCCCGGCCTCGTCCGCACGATGGGCGTCATCCGCTTCCCAACAGTGATCGTCTACGCACGAGGACCCCGCGGTGTCACCCAGCTCGGCACGATCGCTGATTGCGATACCGCCGAGGCCATGGTCGATCGACTGCGGTCGCTCGACCTCGGGATCAACCCGCCAGCAAAGGCCGATCGGGCGGTGAGCCCGACTGCGTTCGGGGGTGACATTTACCCCTCCCAGCAGGTCTTGACTCCCCCGCCCGTCTCTGCTCCGCCTGTCACTAGCGCGCCTCCGCCTCAACCGACGGCCGTGTATCTGACGCCTTCGGTCCAGGCGACGGCCAGCGTGCTCCAGATGCCCAGTCAGAACCTCATGATTCAACAGGCGCCGCCCCAGGTCTTCCTGGCACCGACGCAGGCCCCGGTTGTTTATGTACCTCAGGTGATGAGCGCAGTCCCCGCCGTGAGCGCAGCCCCTGCGCCGGCTCCCACCGGGAATCTCTTCATGACCGTCCCGAAC
>JBAUOX010000945.1:0-9192 GCA_049579985.1 Isosphaeraceae bacterium
GGACGACCTTGATGACGTTGATCTTGTTGGGGCCGATGACTTCGAGCACGACATCGAACTCGGTTTTGGGTGCGGCGGCCTCGGCCGGAGCGGCCGGTCCTGCCGCGGGACCCGCAACCGCCACGGCAGCGGCGGCCGGCTTGATCCCGTGTACGACTTCAAGGTAATCGCCCAGGGCCTTGGCTTCCAGGACGGTCAGATGGACGATGGATTCGCCCAGGCTCTTGATGTTATCGGCAAACGAGGGGGGTTCGGCAGTGGCCATGAGTGGTCAGGTCCTTTCTTGCGCTCTCGATCAGATCATGATCATTCTGGGGGCGTTCGTCAAACGCACGGGGACGGAGAAAACCAGAAAACAGCCAGAGTACGCATCCGACGCACCCTGCCGGGAATGAATCTTTGTGCGACCGGGGTGAGGCATGAGTCTCAGGACCCAGCCTCGGCCGCCGGCTGGGCGGACCCAGCGGGTGCCTCATCGCCGCCAGCCGCTTCGGAAATCGTCTTCAACTGGCCCATCAAATTGCCCGAGGGCGCGTTGGCCAGGGCCACGATTCGCTGCACCGGCGCCAGCGCCAGGGCGACCACGCGGCCGATCAACTGCTCGCGGCTGGGTAGCTTGGTGATGTCCTCGACCTGATTCGGGGCGATCACCACCCCGTCAACGGCCCCCCCCTTGATCTCGGGCTTCTTGAAGATCTTGACCTGGGTCGAGACCTCCTTGGCCAGCTCGGCAACCCCGTCTCCACCCCAAACCAGCACCGACGGGCCCTCGAGATACCTCGAGAGCCCCTCCATGCCCATCTCGGAGAAGACGCGGCGGGCCAGCGTATTCTTCAGCGCCCGCACCCGGATCGACTTCTTTCGCAGGTCGCGGCGGAACTGGTGCTCCGCGATGGCGTCCAGCCCCTTGAGGTCCAGGATCAGGATCGACCGGCTGCCGTTCAGGTCGGAACGGAGCTGATCCATCATCAGTTCCTTAACATATTTACTCATGTTTATTACTTTGGTCCCTGATGAACCTCTGGTTTGTCGGTATCAGCCGGTTATGCGAAGGATGGATGCGGCTCACGTACAAAGGCGGCCTCAGGCCGTGATCCGGATCCCGGGGCTCATCGTGGCCGAGACGGTCACCGACTGGAGATACGTCCCCTTGGCCGCGGCCGGCTTGAGCGACCGCAGATAGCTCAGGAAGGCGTTGATGTTCTCCACCAGTTGCTCATCGCTGAAGTTGATCTTGCCGACGGGCACGGCCACGTTGCCCCCCTTGTCGTTGCGAAACTCGATCTTGCCGGCCTTGAACTCACGCACAGCCGAGGCGATGTCGGCTGTCACGGTGCCCGACCGCGGCGAGGGCATCAGGCCTCGGGGGCCGAGCACCCGGCCCAGCGGTCCGACGATTCCCATCATGTCGGGCGTGGCCAGGGCCACGTCGAAGTCCATCGTGCCGCCCTTGATCTGCTGCGCCAGGTCGTCGGCCCCCACGATATCGGCACCCGCGGACCGCGCCTTCTCGATGTTGTCGCCCTGGGCAAAGACGGCCACACGCACGCTCTTGCCAATGCCGTGCGGCAAGGCCACAGACCCGCGCACGTTCTGGTCGCTCTGCCGGGGGTCGATCCCCAGGTGGGTCGACACTTCGACTGACTGATTGAACTTGGTCGTATTGAACGATTTCAAGATCTTGACGGCCTCTGCCAGGGAGACCGGACCAGGCGTCTTGATCTTCTCGCGCAGAGCGCGAAAACGCTTCGAGTGCTGGGGCAAGTCTTCGCTCCTTTCGCCCGTCAGGGCTGCCGCCGTTGTTCGTGTCTTCGGTTGCCGGCGGGCGGTCGCACCTGGCAAGCCCGAGAAAGTAATTAGTAGATCTCGCCGGGTCTAATCACGGCATCTCTTCCATCCGGCCGGCTGCATTTCGCAACGCAATCGCGAGAATCACCTCACCTCGTCGCTCGTCCTCGAACTCCTCCATTTCGTCAAGAGACTCGAACGCATCTCCTGGATTGCCGCGCGAGGGTCCTGCGTGGAACGAGGCGATTGAACAGATTGCTCCAAGCCCCGCGCCTTCAATTCGCCTCGAAGCCTCCCGTGCATCCATTTCAGTGTCGTATGCGAATCTAGCCTCAGTCATCCCGTCTTTGTCACTCATTAACGGCCGTCTCTCGGCCAAGTCGATCAGCTTGGTAATGACGGGAGTGGACCCTTCCGGGACGAAGACTTTCAAGTTCCAGCGGGTCATGTTGTGATGGCCTCCGTTTCGACTATCCCTTGATCTCCACCCCCATGCTGCGGGCCGTGCCGGCGATGATCCGGCAGGCGTGTTCCATGTCGCGGGCGTTGAGGTCGGCAAATTTGGTTTCGGCGATCTTCTTGACCTGGTCGGCGGTCACGGCGCCCACCTTGGTCTTGTTCGGCACAGCCGAGCCGGTCGCGATCCCGGCGGCCTGCTTCAGCAGCACGGCGGCCGGAGGGCTCTTGGTGATGAACTCGAAGGACCGGTCCGAGTAGACCGTGATCTCTACCGGGATCGTGGTCCCCTTCATATCCTTGGTCCGTTCGTTGAACTGCATCACGAACTGACCGATATTGACCCCGTGCTGGCCCAGGGCCGGTCCGACGGGCGGCGCGGGGGTCGCCTGTCCTCCAGTACATTGCAGCTTGACCTTCGCCGTCATCACCTTGGCCATCGCTCGTTCTCACTCTCGCATTCGAATAACGATCTTACCTGGAATCTTGCCTGCTGAGGAGTTCGGCCTGCCCCGCCGGGCCGATCGGGCGGCCGGCCGGCGGCCGTAACTTGCCCGTCCAGGCGGCCTTCGGTCGATCAGATCAGATCAGATCCGCTCCAGTTGCCAGTACTCGAGGTCCACCGGGGTGGGCCGGTTGAAGATGATCAGCATCACCTTCACGAGGCCGCGGCCCTCGATAACTTCCTCGACGGTCCCTTCAAAATTCTCGAACGGACCGTCCTTGATCTTGACCCGGTCGCCCCGCTCGACGTCGATGCGGACCTTGGGCGTCTCGGCCGTCGTTTTCTCCTCCTCCTGGTGGAGCATCTGGTTGACCTCGGCATCGGTCATCTTGGTGGGCGTGCCATGGGCTCCGACAAAATCGCCCACGCCCGGAGTTTCCCGAACCAGGAACCAGGTTTTCTCGTTCAGTTCCATCTGGACCATGATATAGCCGGGATAGGTCTTACGCTCCACAATCCGTTTCTTGTTGTTCCGAATCTCGGTGATCTTCTCGGTCGGCACGACGATCTTGTCAAAAAACTTCTGCAGTCCCTGGATCTTGACCCGGCGCTGGAGAGCGTCGCGGATCGTGTCTTCCCGCGAGCTCTGGACCTTGAGCACGTACCAGACCAGGTCCGGCTGGGGTTCGTCGTCGGCCGCCGCTGGGGCAGCGACCTCCACCGGGTGCTCGATGACTGGGGGTTCTTTGACGTCGGCCGGCTCTGGCTCTGGCGCCGGCTTCGGCCGAGGTTTGCGCTTTCGGGGCGCCGCCTTGGCCTGGGGCTGGCCGCCGGCGGGCGTTTCCTCGTTCACCTCAGGGCCCGCAGACTCTGAGTCGCATTGGGCACCAGATTCCGCACTTTCGGTCTCTGGTTCCGGGGGCCCAGGAGTCGTTTCCATGGGGTCGTCGATCGGGTCACTCATGGTCTGTTCAAGAATAAACCTGGGGCGCAACCCAGCGGCCAATCGCTCTGTGATGGCTCTGGGGACCTGGTGTGCCGGTAACGAATCGATTCCAATCAGGCGGTCGAGCCGAAGCCTCCTCCTCCGGTGAACTGGAGGACGCCGATATTGCGGAGAATGAACAGCCAGAGCCAATCCACCACGAACAGAAAAACCGCCATGAGCACGACCGTGGTGAGCACCACCGTGGTCGTGCGGTAGAGATCCTCCTTGCTCGTCCACGAGACCTTGTTCATCTCGGCCTCGGTCGCAATGAGAAACTCGGCGAACGGCTGGAAGTGCACGATCCGAAAGATCAACCAGCCAAAGCCCAGGGCAAGTACCGCGGGAATTCCCAGCCGCCAGAGCGGAGTGTAATCGATCGACGATTCGTAGACATGCCAGACTCCCGCGGCCGCGATCACTCCCAAGCCCAGGGCCGTATAGAGACGGGCGTACCAGCCTTGCATGGGCTTGAAAAGCCCGGTCTGCCCCAAGTTGAGGAAGAACATCACGAATGTGTTCGGCTGGCTGCCGCCGGGTTTCCCCTTGGAGGGTTTTGCCGGCTTCGATGCCGATTCGACATCTTTGACTTTACCCATGGCACCGGTCTCGCTTGTCTTGGCGGGGAAACCACCCCGAAAAATGCTCGGAAGATCTGTGGATCGGACGGCAGGGGCAGGCTGGATCACCGCGGATTCCGAAAACTTGGGCTCTCAGCGAATCCTGGCCCCGAGACCGGGTCGAAAATAGCAGGGCTTGCCTTGCCGCAGCACGAGCGGAGGGAATCGAACCCCCAACCGCCGGTTTTGGAGACCGGTGCTCTACCAATTGAGCTACGCTCGTAGCACTCGGGAAGCGGAATCGCGGCGAGGCACCTGTCATCGACCAGACCAAGACCAAGACCAAGACCAATCTCCCATTCAACCCGCTGAAATCGGTTCGGCGTTTGCCGCCCCTCGGTTTGCTCACCGCTCCCTTGCGGGCGGCGGGCTCATGATCTTGACTGGACGGACACCTGTTCCGATCTCGCAACTCACGGCTGGACAAGCACGTCGGCTCCTGAGCCGGTCCGTTCGGCCAGACCAGGCCGCCCCGTCCCTCCCGTCAAGCAGTCCCGGCCCTGGGGGCTCACTTCTTACGGGACTCCTTATGGGGAGTGTGCTTCCGCTCGCGACGGCAGTACTTCTGCAACTCGAGCCGGCCTGCCCCGCGGGTTTCCTTCTGGACCCGGTAGTTCCGATCCCCGCACGTGGTGCATTCCAGCCAAACATACTCACGCATGACGAAACCGCTCCTACCCTACCCTACGTCGAGATCGGTTCCCAAGATCGACTCCAGAAAACCCTCGCCGCCCTGACTTCAGTCAAAGTGACACCCTACAAACGTTCACGGTGCGGCCTGGCGCTGCCCCAATGGGTAGAGCGGCCGACCGCACCTCGAGGACCCTGATGGGGGATGGTTCTTCGCGCGTCCCCGCTTGCGACAAGAAAGTCCGGGCCGGCTCGCGCCGGCCTCGGTTTGGGCCTCGATCCGGGGCCCGGCCGGATGGAGCGGACTCGACTCACTCCAGGATCTTCACCACCACGCCGGCACCGACGGTCTTGCCACCTTCGCGGATGGCGAACCGGAGGCTCTCCTCCATGGCGATCGGCGAGTGCAGCTCGACGGTCATCTTGATGTTATCACCGGGCATGCACATCTCGGCCTCGCTGCCGTCTTCCGACAGCAGGTTGAGGATCGAGCCGGTCACGTCGGTGGTGCGGATGTAGAACTGCGGGCGGTAGCCCTTGAAGAACGGGGTATGACGGCCCCCCTCTTCCTTGCTCAGGACGTAGACCTCGGCCTCGAACTTGGTGTGCGGCGTGATCGAGCCCGGCTTGCAAACGACCTGTCCGCGTTCGAGATCGTTTTTTTCCACACCGCGGAGCAGGACACCGACGTTGTCGCCTGCCACGCCCTCGTCGAGCGTCTTCTGGAACATCTCGACCCCGGTGACCGTCGAGGGCTTCTTGGCGCCGAAGCCGATGATCTCGACGGCGTCGCCGACCTTGATCTTGCCGCGCTCGATCCGGCCGGTTCCCACCGTGCCTCGACCCTTGATCGAGAACACGTCCTCGATCGGCATCAGGAACGGCTTGTCGATCTCGCGAACGGGCTCGGGGATGTACTCGTCCATCGCCTTGACCAGGTCAAGGATGGGCTTGGCGGCGGTCGCGTCCTTGGGGTTTTCCAGGGCCGGCCTGCTGCTGCCGCGGATGATCGGAATCTCGTCGCCGGGAAACTTGTAGTGGGTCAGCAATTCCCGCAGCTCGAGCTCGACCAGCTCGAGCAGCTCCTCGTCGTCCACGAGGTCGATCTTGTTGAGAAAGACAACCAGCGCGGGCACGCCGACCTGGCGGGCCAGAAGGATATGCTCCCGCGTCTGGGGCATTGGCCCGTCCGCCGCGGAGACCACCAGGATCGCGCCGTCCATCTGGGCGGCGCCGGTGATCATGTTCTTGATGTAGTCAGCGTGGCCCGGGCAGTCGATGTGGGCGTAATGCCGCTTATCGCTCTCGTACTCCACGTGCGAGACGGCGATGGTCACGGTCTTGGTCGCGTCGCGGACCGTGCCGCCCTTGGCGATGTCGGCGTACGACTTGGTCTTGGCCTTGCCGTGCTCGGCCAGCACCGCGAGGATTGCCGCGGTCAGCGTCGTCTTGCCGTGGTCAATGTGCCCGATGGTGCCCACGTTGACGTGTGGCTTCGTTCTGGAGAAAGTTTCCTTGGCCATGTGCAATTGCGCCTTTACGGCATTCCTGAAGTCGAAATCAATACGGCGGGAACCCTTCCGGCAGCCCCACCCGCCAGCACGGTCCAGTTCGGACGGCCATCCCAACGGCCGGGGCCAACCGCTAGGCACGTCACTTGTCACGCCCGAAGTTTGGGCAACCGACCCAAGAGCTGCCGCTGGGATTTGAACCCAGGACCTCGTCCTTACCAAGGACGCGCTCTACCAACTGAGCCACGGCAGCAGAATTCGTTACTTAATGGTGTCGCTCATCTTCCGCGTCCGCCTCTGTCTCCTTTAGCTGGTTGCACTGACTCGGGCAGGCTGTTGCAGTCGTTGCGAATCCACCGTTCCGTTCCGGTCCAGAGCGGGTGATGGGAATCGAACCCACGCAGCCTGCTTGGAAGGCAGGGGCTCTACCACTGAGCTACACCCGCGTGAAATCCAGAGCCCGCCTCATTATGGGTGGAGCAGGATTCGAACCTGCGAAGGCAGTGCCACCAGATTTACAGTCTGGCCCCTTTGGCCGCTTGGGTATCCACCCGTCTTGGGTTCTCTCGTCGGTTTGCCCGGACCTCTTTCAGCCATGACCGGGCCACGCGGCGATCGACGCCCGTTTTGCTCGACAGAGCTGGCGGTGAGACTCGAACTCACAACCTACGGTTTACAAAACCGTTGCTCTACCGACTGAGCTACGCCAGCAACCAGGGCCGTGAAATTCTCAATCATATCGTCTGGAAAATCGATTGCAAGAGGATTCCAAGACCGACACGGCGCACGCCGATCGGCGCGATAAGTCATCGTACCGCTCCGCCCCGCAAGCCGGCAAGGGACGATCGGTGAAAAAGGACACTGCTCGGCCATCAGCCAGGACGCCAGGCATTTCCGTTCCCCTGGCTTCTCTCCTGACAGGCGCTTTCGAGCCGGGCTCTTAGCTTATCACGGGCGGCGGCAAGTTTGATCTGGACTTCGGGAGGATTACCCCGCGCGATCCGCTCCTTGATTCTGCGGAATTCGGTTTGGATTTCGTCGGGATGATTCTCGATGTATTCCCGCGCGGCCCGGACCTGATCGGTTCCCAGGCTCAGGACTACGGCGATCCCCTTCTCGTCCCATCCTGCCTGCAAGTAGTCCAGTACATCGAAAACGGTGATCCGGGTTCCCGCAATCTCGGGCCCACGTCCCCGATCGATGATAACTGCGTCCATTTCCGATCCTCCCGATCCATTCTATCTCCGAACCAGGATCAATCCCACTTCACCCGCTTATCGCGGGGCTGATTCGCCTTTTCCAATCGCTCCAACTCAGCCGCGGCGATCGTGTACTCGACGAAGGTGGGAGTACCGTGCTCCACGACCCAGCGGTAGTGCTCTATGGCCGTGTCGTCCCTTCCCTTGAGGGCCAGGTCGAGCCCCAGGTAACAGCGGGCCCCGGTCATCTTGTCGGTGTCGGTCGCCGCGGCGAGCAGGGCGTTCTGGTCGATCTCGCCCCGGAGATAGCGGATCACCGGGTACGGCCAGGCCGCCGTGTCGCACTTGGCCGCCGCTTCGTCGAGGAACCGCCGCGCCGCCTCCGCCTTGCCGGCCCGGCGCGATCCGAAGTAGCCCAACAGCACCGCATACTGTGAATATTCTCCCCGCCACCCT
This sequence comes from Isosphaeraceae bacterium, assembly GCA_049579985.1. GTDB lineage: Bacteria > Planctomycetota > Planctomycetia > Isosphaerales > Isosphaeraceae > Aquisphaera. The sequence goes on from JBAUOX010000945.1 coordinate 8,091, forward strand.
TCCAGCTCGAGAAACTTCCGCTCGTCATCGACTGCTTTCTCCGATCCGGTCAACAGAAACGCCACGCCGCGATTGATGTAGGCCAATGCGTCGCCGGGATCGAGCCGGATGGCCTCGTTGCAGTCGGCGATGGCCTTGTCGTAGTCCTTCTTGGCCCTCCATGCGTTGCCGCGGTTGTTGTAGGCGAGTGCGTCGCCGGGATCGAGCCGGATGGCCTTGTCGTAGTCGGCGATGGCCTTGTCGTAGTCCTTCTTGGCACTCCATGCGTAGCCGCGATTGTGGTAGGCGGCTGCGAGGCCGGGATCGAGCCGGATGACCTCGTTGTAGTCGGCGATGGCCTTGTCGTAGTCCTTGTTGGCCCACCATGCGTTGCCGCGGCCGACGTAGGCGAGTGCGGACCCGGGATCGAGCCGGATGGCTTCGTTGATGTCGGCGATGGCCTTGTCGTAGTCCTTCTTGTAATTCCATGCGCCGCCGCGGTTGAAGTAGGCGAGTGCGGACCCGGGATCGAGCCGGATGGCCTCGTTGAAGTCGGCGACGGCCTTGTCGTAGTCCTTCTTGGCCATCCATGCTTTGCCGCGGCCGATGTAGGCGAGTGCGGACCCGGGATCGAGTCGGATGGCCTCGTTGTAGTCGGCGATGGCCTTGTCGTAGTCCTTCTTGGCGTTCCAGGCGAGTCCGCGGCCATGGTAGGCTGGGGAGTCGCCCGGATCGAGCCGGATGGCTTCGTTGTAGTCGGCGATGGCGATGTCGAACTCTTTCCGCGCCTTCCAGACGTTGGCCCGCCAGACGTAATTGGCCGAGGCGCCTGGGTTGGCGCGGATCTGGTTGGTGAAGTGGTCGATGGCCTGCTCGAAGAGAATGACCTTGGCGGCCGGGGCCCAGCCCTTCACCCCGGAGCCCTCGGCCACGAGCCACAGCCACGGGCCGTTCGCCTGCTCGACCTTGTAGATCCGGAAGACGGCCTGATCCTTGCCCCGGGCGAGGTTCTTGCCGCGCCCCTCGTCGTCAACGACCTGGTTGCCGACCTGGAGCACGGTGCCGTACTGGGTGATCACCCGCTTGCCGATCCAGCCGTTCTCGGCCTGGGCCTGAAGAGGGG
>JBAUOX010000946.1:0-3315 GCA_049579985.1 Isosphaeraceae bacterium
ATGAGGGACTCTACTGCACGCAGAATTTTCACGGAGTATGGCCGAAGGATTCCGACACGACGATCGAGTACCTCGCCGCCATCCTAAACAACCCGCTGGCGGGTGCCTTCGTAGCCTGCCACGCGACCGGTATGCACAACAACAAGAACGTCATCGACCTGATCCCTGTACCGCAGAACAGCGAGGGCGAGCAGGAGGCCGTCACAATACTCGTGCGGAAGTACCTGACGGAGTTGGCGGAGCCACACGGGCCGACGTTGTTCGGCCCTGGGGAGGCGAGGGATGCGCTCCTCGAGATCGATGCCATCATCCTCAAGGGATACGGCCTGCCGGAGCCGCTGCAACTGAAGGCGCTCAGCTACCTGCGCCACGCGGCCCGGCCCGTCGCCGTCGATTTCAAGGTAAGGGCCCTGGAATCCCGCCTGGCCGCCGGAGCGCCACACAGGATCGAGAATCCCCTCGACGCCTGGGATTCGTACAACGACCGGCGCGCCTTCCTCATCGACAAGGAGCTCACCGAAGAGCTGGGCCAGGAAGAGCAGCGCGAGTTGAAGCAGCTCCAGGACGCGGCAGACAGCTATCTGGACCGGTTCGAGCCGCTCCCGTTGGAGGACCTTAGCTGGCTCGATGAACGTGTGAGGCAACTGAAGTTAGAGGCTGAGCAACGAGGCCGATGATGCCCGACGCGGAGCCCATGCCCTTCGCCTACCCGGACGCACACCACGTCCGTATCCATGGGCCGCGGGACTATCGGAGATACAAGGCTTATAAGCCCTGGCTCCGCGACGAGTTCGTGTTCCGCTGCGTCTTCTGCCTTACACGAGAGGTCTGGTATCCCTCTGGCCAGAATGCCTATCACGTCGAGCACCTCAAACCGAGGAGTCGGGCGCCTCACCTCGCCCTCGATTACGAGAACATGGTGTACTCCTGCGGGGACTGCAACTCCTTCAAGCAGAACAAGTGGCCCATCCTCGACCCGTGTCGGAACGCTTATGGGGCCCACTTCCGCGTGAACGGTGACGGAACCATCGAAGGTTTATCGGTTGCTGGGTGGAGGATGATCCGATTCCTACGGCTGGACCGGGATAAGCTGAACGAGTTTCGCCGTGAGAAGATCTACAAGATCAGGACGCTCTGGGAATGGCGCCACGTCCCCGACATGGCCGCGAACCTGAAGAACGAGCTGCGATACCCTTCGGATCTTCCCCGGTTGAACCGACGTCAGCCAAACTCTCGCCGGTAGAACATCAACGTGAGCCACTACGAACGGCACCGCCGCGGCGAGCTACCCGAGGCCTACTAAGGCGACCGGAGGATGGAAATCTCCCCCAAACTGAGCTATCCTGCCCTCCCGAATGACGCGTGCTTGTTGGTCGGTCACCGTCTGACCCCCGCGAAGCCCTGCAAGAGTCGGGCGATTCTGTCGTAAACTCAGTATATCGGGACAGTGCGGATGTTCTTTGAAAACTTGCTGAGAGATTCTGGCCTGCGCGTCGCCCAAGCGGAAGGGCGGCGTGCGGCGCGCGTGTTCTTTGACACGCGGAAACCAACCCGCCTAATCTGAGGGTCGTGCAAGTCTTGCGGAATAGCCAGATAATAAGGGCTGGCGAAAGCTTGACGGTTCGCAGCGCTGCCAGGCTCACCCCGGATGGACTAGACAGCACGCGGTTCGGGCCCAGCGGTCGTCAAAAAAAATCGCCAAACAAAGCCAATTGAAATCAGCCACAAATCGCTCGCCCTCAAAGAGTTAATGTCGGATGGATTCGGGCTTCTTTATGCAAAACAAACCCAATTTCGGGTCGTCGAGGCCGCGACATTGGAGGGCTGGCGATGCCGGAAACCGGCACGCAGACAAGCTTGGCCCACTCAGGATCAAGCAGCCGTACTTGCGGAATGAAACGGGCAGACCCGGAAACTGGCGTCGTGGAATTCCCTGCAATAGACCGCTTGAGGCGATCCTTCCGCGTCACCCTGTTCCCAGGTCTTACACCTTTGGTTAGCATACTCTGATTCCGCCCGCGGGCCGTCTTCGAGCCCAAGGATAATCGATTTCGAGAGAAGGAGCCGATGGGGCCAGGATGTCCCATCACTGCCGGGATGCACACGATCGACATTGAAGCAAGGGACGCGCTGGGGTTGCTTTCGGGTCCGGTGGGGGACTGGTTTACCGGTGCCTTTCCCGAGGGACCGACTCCCGCGCAGCGGCTGGCATGGCCGCCGATCGCGGCGGGCGAGCATCTGCTGCTGGTCTCGCCGACAGGGACGGGCAAGACGCTGGCCGGATTTCTGGCGATCCTCGACCGGCTGTTCCGGCGCCGCGCCGAGGGCACGCTGTCCCCCGGACTGCGTTGCGTTTATATCTCTCCGCTACGGAGTCTGGGCTACGACATCGAGCGCAACCTGGCGATCCCGCTCGCGGCAATCGAGCGGCTGCCGGGGTGCGGCGACAGCCCCATCCGTGTCGGCGTGCGGACGGGAGATACCTCGGCCTATTTCCGCCGCCAGCTCCGGGACCAGCCGCCGCACATCTTGATCACGACGCCGGAGAGTCTCTCGCTCTTGCTCAGCCAGGCAAGCTGGGGCGACCACTGGCGCGGGGTCGAGCACATCATCGTGGACGAGGTGCACGCGCTTGTGCCCACCAAGCGCGGGGCCGACCTGGCAGTCTCGCTCGAGCGCCTCTCAGCCCAGGCGAACCGCGATCCCAGCCGGGTTGGCCTGTCGGCCACTTGCCGGCCTGCCGAGCCCGTGGCGCGGTTCCTGGTGGGACCGACGCGAACCTGCCGCGTGGTCGAAGCACCCCTGCCCCGCGGCACGCCGCCCATGGAGATCGAGGTCGAGGCGCTGCTGGAGGCTGGCGAGGCTCCGCATCGCGGCCTGACGTATCGCAGGCTGATCCGGCGGCTGCGCCAGGTGATGAGAGTCAACCGGACAACGGTCATCTTCGCCAACACCCGGCCGCTTACCGAGAAGATCACTCACGACCTGAGGCACGACCCGAAACGTCGGGATGCGTGCGCGGACGGTGAGGCGCAAGCCGGCGAGTCAGAGCCGGCCGTGGCGGCGCATCACTCGGCGCTCGATGCCAGCCGGCGCAGAGCGGTGGAGTCATTGCTCGAGCAGGGCCGGCTCAAGGCCGTGGTGACCAGCACGAGCCTGGAGCTCGGGGTCGATATCGGCACGGCCGACCTGTCGGTCCAGGTCGGCCTACCGGGAGGCGTGGCTCGTTGCGTGCAGCGGGTGGGGCGGTCGGGCCATCGCCTGGGGGCGGCCTCGCGGGGCTTGATACTTGCGGCCACCGCGGCCGAGATCGCC
>JBAUOX010000947.1:0-6433 GCA_049579985.1 Isosphaeraceae bacterium
GTGCCGAGGAGGCCTACCGCGTGCTGGTCCGCCAGATGGGCTCGACGCTGATGACGATTGCCAAGGATGTGAAGGTTCAGGTCGATTTCAACCCCGCGAAGGTTGCAGCCTATCGCCTGATCGGCTATGAGAACCGGGTCATGGCCAATCAAGATATTGCCAACGACGCGAAGGATGCCGGCGAGATCGGCGCCGGGCACCACGTCACAGCGCTCTACGAGCTGGTCCCCGCCGGCAAGGAGCCCCTCATTGCCAACGTCGAGGCTTCGAAGTTCGTCCAGCCGGCCCGGGTCAAAGGCGACAGCCCCGATTCCTTCGTGGTCCGACTGCGGTACAAGCAGCCTGAAGGTGATAAGAGCACCCTGATCGAGCGGGGCGTCGTCGATCAAGGCCTCGACTACAGCCAGGCGTCGCTCGACTTCAAGCTCGCCAGCGCGGTTGCCGGCTTCGGCATGCTGCTGCGGAACTCGCCCTCGAAGGGCAACCTTGGCTACGCCGCGGTCATCGAGCTGGCCACGCCAACCCTTGCCCACGATCCCCACGGCTACCGCAAGGAGTTCATCGAGCTGATTCACAGGGCCAGCCAGGCCAGGCAGATCTCGGCAGTACCCTGATCGTCGGCATCGGGCCCGATCAGATGGGCGTCAGGTAGTAGCCGCTCACGTCGATCGCGAACGCATAGGGACGCCCCTCGTCGCCGACCCGGGGATACCAGATGATCCTGGCTCGGCGGACCACCCTTCGGGTGGTGCCCCCTCGCCCTGGGCTGCTGCAAAGTTGGTCTTGACCGCCCTCTGATCCCGGCTGCTTTCGTTGCGAATTTGTTTCGTTCGGCGAGGGTCTTCAGACCCCGCCGTTCGGCCGACCGGAGGTCTCCAGGTGACGCGCCGCCGGTCGGGGACTGGGGACCTGCGGTCGCAGAGGACGGGCGGGTCAGGAGACCCTGCCCGAACCAGCCTTCGAGGTGCCTAACCCCAACATGGCGGAAACAGGCAGTTTAAAAAAAACCATCCCATCGGGCAAGTGTTACCTGGACTTGAACGGAGCCTCTTCAGGGGCGGTCCCAAATCCCCTAGAGACGCGCATAGCGTCAATGCCTCTGAGCGGTAGTTTCCCTGAATACTGGATCATGGGGCGCGTCGACGACGTCCTGAACGTTGCCGGTCACCACCTCTCGACCATGGAGATCGAAAGCGCCCTGGTCAGCCATCCGGCTGTGGCCGAGGCGGCGGTGGTGGGCAAGCCAGACGAGTTGAAAGGACAGGCTATCGCCGCCTTCGTGACCCTCGAATCGGGACACTCTCCCAGCGAAATCTTGCGTCACCAACTGCGTTACCACGTGGCCACGGAGATCGGAGCACTCGCTCGGCCAGACGATATCCACCGCCTGCGTGGGCAACCACCCAGGCCTACCCGGCCCGCGAAGCTATTGACGGCGAGTGCTGCCAGGCTCATGGCGCGAGGCTTCATCCGATCCGATTGAATTCGCTGTAGAGCAGTTTATGTTCACCCCTCTAAACCAGCGACGACTGTTGCCATGGGAACGGCAGCCGGATAGGTTGAATACTCGAGCCGTCTCGTCGCTGTTCAGCCCGCATCGTGGCGGACTGCGGCGGCCGAGACGCCCACTGGTCCGTAGAAGCCGGCAGGGAGCTCGAATCAGGGGCTGCCGCGGTGCGGATTGAGCCCCCGACTTGTAGGCAAAATAACTGACATCGTTTCAGCGGTTGATCATCGGCCGCATCTCCGTGGAGGTCCCCATGCGTGACGCAGGTGGTTGGGAGGTCGTCTTCCCCTTCCTCCGAAAGCTCTCTCAGGCAGGAGCTGGCCGCCCGATCGATCGACGGACGCGGGGGTTCATGGAGGCCAGGTTCGGTCGCGACTTCAGCGAGGTCAGAGTTCATACCGGCGCCGCGGCGGCGGAGGCGGCAAACGCGTTGCGGGCGCGGGCCTTCACCATGGGTGACCAGATTGTCTTTAGCGAGCGCCAGTTCGACCCACACACCCCCGCGGGGCTGCGCCTGCTGGCGCACGAGCTGGCCCACGTGGCTCAACAAGAGGGACGGGGCCCGGGAGAACCGGGGGAATGGCGCCTGGGTGAAGATCATGGACCATTCGAAGACGAAGCGGAGCTGGTGGCGGATCGTGTACTGAGCGGAGGCGCGTTACCCGCCATCACTGCCGACCCCGGCGGCTTCATCCGGCGGGTGGTCCGGCCAGATATCTCGTCCACGAGGATCACGATCCATCCTGGGCCAGGCCAACAGGTGCCGCGGGCCCCGAGCCCGCAAAACAACCATGCCAACGACGCCGACTTCACCTGCGGCACCGTCAATGCCGCCGGCAATCCCACGGTTGCCTGCATCTCGGCGGACGCCTCGGTCCAGGTCAACGGCGCCGCAGGCGACAGCCTGTTGGGATGGACCTTCGGCTTTATCCAGGTTCAGTGGATCGAGACGAACTGGGGCCACTATCGCGGTCGGGTGAATACTGACGGGAGCCTCTTCTTGCAACGGGCCCGACGGCCGGCGAGGCCCTTGCAGGCGTGTCGCGACACGACCGGGCTGGGTACGGCGGCGAGATTCTTTTACGACCCGGCCTTCACGACAGCCCCGTTCCCACCCGGCCCGGCGGCTTTTCCGGCGGTGATCAACATCCCCGGCTGGAACGACACTCCCGGCGACTTCTACCGATTGCGTGAGCTGAATTCGACAACGGGGCAGACGAACTTCTTGCGCGAGGTGCAGTTGGAGTTCCATTTCTTGACTGTCTTCTCCGCGCAAGACCCGTTGGGCGCCTTCACCCACCTGGCTCACTTCTACTGGAACGTTCACTGGCAGGCGCGGTTCTTGCCGGCCAACTTCACGAACCTGACCCTACCTTGGCACGTGCGTCTCATCCCCGGCGGCAACGCTCGGAACATCGGGCCGGTCCATCATGGGATCCCTACCGCCACGAACGCGCGGGAGCGGGGGATGATCGCCGCGCTCAACGACGCCACCCTCGTGAACAACTGCAACGACATCGCTGGGACGGCGTCGACCGCGGTCGACCCCGTTGCGGATACGCCCGCTCCGCTTGGACCCCCGGCCATCGCGCCCAACGCGAACCGCCGCGAGGACAAGGTCTGGGCCAACTTCAACGTGACTTCCTGATCGCAGAACGCCGATTTCCGCGGCCGAACAAGAGCAACAACCCGACACAAAGCTAGAATTGAGCAGCCCGTCGCCGGACAGAGCCGGCTCCTAGTGCGCTTGTAATTGCATCGAATCAGCAGGGTGAAAGCCCTTGCCGGAGTGCTCGGGCACTCCGTAACCAACGGAAACCGCGTCGTTGGCGACGAGTGAAAAAGGTGGAAAAGGGACATCCCCACAGTTGAGGTCACACTGGAGGGCCTGCAAGAGACGATCCGGAGGTCCTGACGGCGGGCGCCGCAGGCGTCGGGGTGCTCACACGAGCTCGATCCCGTAACGACCCGCGACTTCCGCCTGTCGACCCGGTTCGTCCGGCGACTCGACCGGCACCAGGCTAAACTCGTCGAAGAAAGGCTCCAGGCCGGCCGGTGTGATGATCAGCAGGAACCGCCCGTCGGGCGGCCCGGGGGCCCGGGGCCTTGAAGAAGGTGTGGTCCCCGCCGATCGGGCTGATTGCCTTGCCGTCACCCGGCGTGATGACGGGCGGCTCCAGCTCCATCAGGTCCTCCGGGGCCTCGGCCGGAAACGTTCGTGCGACTGGACAGATCGATGAGGAACTGAACGTCTGACAATCGAGCTTATGTTGCTATGCCCCGGAGCGACATAGCCTCTCCCATTCAAGAGAGGCAGGCAGTCTCGTCACTTTTGTTCCAGCTCGACCGAATCCTCCAGCCCCAGGTCCGTGAGAATCTGCTTCAACTCGACTTGGAGGACGTCGGCTTTCGCCGCCTCCACGGTGACGGAAAAGTCGATGCCGATCTTGAGGTCTTTGCCGGTCCGCAACTTCGGCAGCACCCGCGTACCGAGGCGGTTCCACAGCTCGGCCGGGATGTTGCCGGACAACGTGATGGTCGTTGTCGTCGGGCCGGTCGGCGGAACGACGACCGGAGGTTTCACAACCGTCGGCTTGGGATCGCCAGGAGGCTTGGTGTCGCCGGTCGTGGGTAGCGGCTTCTTCTTCAGCTCCTCGGCCTTGGCCTTCATGAGCAAGACCACGCCGGACTCGAAGGCGATCTCGTCAGAGGTTATGGGTTCGGAGTACCAGAGCCGCTCGTATCCGCCTTCCGGTTTCGGCCCGGATGCCAGACCAAACTCACCCCGCCCGACGAACTCGACGAGCTTGGACTTGAGGACGCCGTCCGGGTCGAGCAAGCGCGTGAGCGCCCCGTTGAGGAAGCTCTGCCGCAGGCTGGCGAGCGGCCAGGCCCCGGAGTCCTTGAACGCCGGCGGCCAGTTGCGGTCGATATAGCCTGCCCCCACCGACTCGTTGAGCAGAGCTTCGGCCTTCAAGGCGGCAATAATCCGGCCACACAGGGTTTCGGACGCGCTGGAGTGCCCGGCTCCCAGGTCGATGACCTTCAGGCCGCTGGGGTCCGTGCCGTCGGCCAGCACCACGAAACGGTAGCCGGCCCACACCTCGTCCTTGGCGTCATCCTCAGCCAACGCGACCTTGGCCTGGATTTCTTGGTGGTCGGCTCGCTCGAAGTCCGCGCCCAGCAGGCCGTCGCGTACATCGCGTTGCACGCGACGCCACGCCAGCAGCAGCTCGACCTTGTCCCGCAGGTCGCGCCCCGGCTTCCGGACGCACCAGACCAACGCGCCTGGGTACAAACGCGACGACTTGCCCCGATTCTTCGTCCACTCGGCGACCTGTGCGTGGATCGCTTCGCCCCCGTCCCATTCACAGGTCGGGTCGAGTACGACGAGCGTTAGCCGTGGTGAGTCCGGCACCGTGCTGCTGTCGGCCGGGAACGGCTCAACGGGGATGCTCGCGCCTCGTTTGATCTCGTCTTTGACCAGCGTGCGGATCGTCGGCTTGATCTCGTCATCTTCGTCGAGGGACGCCCGGCGGTCGTGAACCGCCTTGTCGATCTTGGCCTTGTGGTAGACCTTGAAGCCGTCCGTGCCCACCCGCTGGATGAAGAACGCCTTGGCCTCCAACGCGACCGCCGCCGTGTCCACTGAGGTCGTGTCCACTTCCGGCTCGCCCAGCGCGAACCGGAGTTCGGGCAGGTGCGCGACCTTGTGGACCTGGCCGCCGGACGACTCGAACAGGATCGTCGTTCCGACGCGCCGGTGAATGTCCCGCAGCATTCCAGTGGTGTCGGCGTCGAGGGTACGGGCGTGGGATCGTTCGCCGGCGATGTCCGTGTCTATGGCCGCCAGGAGCCGCGATTCGCCCAGTTGTCCCAGCACCACGCTGCGGAACTCGGGCACGTCGAGCGGCGCGGAACCGAGTGTGATGAGCGGTTCCCGCCGCGCCCGGATGTAGCCGTCCTCGGCCGCCTTGGAAATCCACTGGGCCAGCATCGCGAGCGTGCCGCGCGTCTGCTGGAACTGGGGTAGCGTTTGCCATTTCCGCTGAAAGACCGAGAGTGTGGCCGGGTGGAACGGATAGCACGCCTCAAAGCGGGCTTGGAGAAAGTCTTTGGCCTTCTTTTCTGTCGTCGAGGTATCGACGGAGGTCCATTCGGGCGGTAGTTGGGCGCGCCGCTCGAAGCACCAGTCGGCGTAGGCGCGTGCCACGATCTTCTGCGGCTTCTCCGGCCCGAGATTCTCGAACAGCCGCCGACGGATCACTTCACTGATTTCCGCCTCGTCGTTGACCAGTAGCGGCTTGGCGACCGCCCCGATGACCTTCACGATCTTGTCCTGCCAATTCAAGTCCCACTCGGTCATCTCGACCTGGCTGCGCGGGAGGCTGATAACCGCCGCCCGGTGATTGCTGCCGACGAACCCCCGCACGATGTTGTGCAGAAAGGCGTGCATCGGCTCGCCCAGGCCGCGGTGTCGGCTGAACAAGTTGAGCAGCTCGTCGAAGAGCAAAAGGACCGGGCTGTCCACTCTGGCGATGAGGCGGTTGATCGTGTCCGTCCCCGGGGGGGCGTCTAGCGCCGACGGCCCGAGCACCTCCACGCCCGCGTCGCCTGCGAGCTGGCGGGCGATGTCGATCCACGGCGTTTCCCGTCCCGGCTGCGGGTCCCAAGCGTTGCCGACGAACACCGCCACCTTTGCCTTTGGCGCCTCGGTCAGCCCCGACTTACACAAGAGGTCGCCCACGCCGGGAAACGCCGATGCGGCCGCGCCCGTGTTGGCCAGGTGCCAGAGCGTGGTCAGCATGTGCGTCTTGCCGCCACCCATCTGCGTGACCAGCGTCTGCACCGGAGCGGTGTTCTCGGTTTTTCCGGCGAGGCGACGCAGCACGAGGCCCGAGTTGTCCCGCAACGCCCGCGTGAAGC
>JBAUOX010000948.1:0-8516 GCA_049579985.1 Isosphaeraceae bacterium
CTTGCAACAGCGCAGCGGCGCGGTGAGCCGGGATCTGGCCGCCTGGCTGGCGCGGGAGTTGACGCCCGTGACGCTTCGGGAGCTGTCGGCGGCTTTCGGGCTGACCCATCCGGACAGCGTGCGCAACCTGATTCGCCGGGCCGATCGCGCCCTCCTTGGCTCCCGTATGCTCCGTGGCGAGATCGAGGCTATCCGCCACCGCCTCCCGAAAACCGAAAACCGGCCCTGATTCCGCGAAGCCCCCTGGCCCCGCGAAGCCCCCTTGCTGTGAAAAAGCAGCCCGCGCAGCGTCGCTGCTCGGGCTTTCAATTGTGATCCACGTTGCAGGCAAGGGCGTCCAGACACTTCTTGGGGTGGAATTGCTGTACGGATGTGCTAACATGGTGAGACCAAGAAGGTGGCGTGGGCTGATCTTTGGCCGAAGGCCCGTCAGGAAAACGTAAGGGCAATGCACCTAGCGAGAGTTTCAAAGCAGCTTGGCTTATTAAATTACGCGGCGGCTCTCCAGGAGCGGCACGAAGCGGCTACGTCAGCGGACGCTCGCAAGGAGAGGGGGCAGGTTTTCACGCCTCCGAGCGTCTGTCGTCTCATGGCGGGCCTCTTCACGCGAATCCCCGATCATTTCAGGCTGCTCGATCCTGGGGCAGGAGTGGGTTCCTTGGCAGCGGCCGTCTGCGAGCGGATGCTAACGGTTGGTTCGCCCCGGCAAATTGAGATGGTTCTCTACGAGAACGACGCGACGCTGCTGCCGTTGCTCGAAGAGAACATGCGGCATTGCCGCACGGCTCTTAAGGCGACCGGGCACGAGCTGCGTTATACGATCCACGACGGTGATTTCATCCTGACGACGCAGGGGCGGCGGGCGCAGCGAATGCTGTTCGATGACGATGCCGTGGAAGAGTTCGACGCCGTCATCATGAATCCGCCGTATTTCAAGATCGGGGCCGATTCGGCACACGCCCTGGCGATGGGGGATGCTTTCCAGGGGCAGACGAACATCTACATGCTGTTCATGGCTCGGGCGGCGGAGCTGTTGCGGCCGAACGGCGAACTGGTCGCCATCACGCCGCGTAGCTTCTGCAACGGCCTGTATTTCAGGAATTTCAGGCGGTGGTTTTTCTCCCGCATGGCCTTGCGGCATGTGCATCTCTTCGAGTGCCGACGGAGCACATTCGATGATGTCCTGCAGGAAAGCGTAATCACGCATACGCAACGATTGGGCGTGGCGGCTGATTCGACTACGATCACCACGAGCCTGGGCAGGGATATCCCGGATAGGCCGAAGGGGCTGACGTTGCCGTCGGCAAAGATTCTCGACGACACGTCCGGCGACATGGTCCTCCGCATCCCGGCAACAGCCGAGGAGTCCGCTATCATCGACGCGGTGGAATCATGGCCGGATCGATTCGCCGAGCTGGGCCTGCGGATATCGACCGGGCCGGTGGTACTGTTTCGGGCGAAGGACTTTCTGTTGCCGAAGCTGGACGGGAAGGAAACGGCTCCGCTCCTTGGCCCGCACAACGTCAAGCCGTTTCAGACCGTGTGGCCGGTCGAGGAGCGTGGCAAGCCAATGGCCTTCCGGGTTTGCCCGAAGTCGCTCAAGCACCTGGTGCCGACGCGGAATTACGTGCTGCTCCGCCGTTTCAGTGCGAAAGAGGAACGCCGCCGCCTGACGGCGAGCTGGTTCCTGCACGCGGAGGAAAGGCGGCCTTACGTCGCGTTGGAAAATCACCTTAACTACGTCTATCATGCGGATCGGGAGCTGACGGCCAATGAGGTGTTCGGGCTTGCCACCCTCTTTAACTCGGCTCTTTTGGACAGGTACTTCCGCATCATCAGCGGCAACACCCAGGTCAATGCCACGGAGATTCGATCCATCAAATTCCCGCAGCTCGGCCAGGTGGCGGCTATCGGCGAGCGGCTGAAGGTGCTGGGGGATTATCAACCGGCGAAGGTTGAACGGATCGTGCTGGAGGCGTTGGGGATTAACGGGCGCATAGGTGCTTATCTGATGGAAGTGGCGTTGTGAGCAAAGTAGACGAAGCTGTCGCGGTGCCTTCTGCCTTGGGCCTTCCACATACTCAGCAAAATGAGCGGTCGGGCTTGGCGCTTCTGGCACTGGCGAAGCTGGGTCCCGATGATTCCTGGGCGAATGTCCAGCGTCCCTTGCTACGCATCTGGGACATCAGGGCGTTCATGCGGGAAGTCCACGGGAAGAATTACGCGGCCAACACCCGTGAAACGATCCGCCGTCAGACGATTCACCAGTTTGAGCAAGCCCGGATCGTTGACCGGAATCCTGACGATCCCGACCGCCCGACGAACAGCGGCAAAACCGTTTACGTTCTGACCGAAGAAGCGGCGGACGTGCTGAAAGCCTACGGCACGGCTGCCTTTGACGACGCGGTCAGGCAATTCATCGAGCAGTTCGGCTCGCTGAAAATCACCTATGACCGGCTGCGGGAGACGCATCGCATCCCGTTGCGTTTGCCCGACAGGGCGACGGTCTATCTGTCTCCGGGTGAACACAACGCCCTGCAGGTGGCGGTCATCGAGGAGTTCGGTCCCCGCTTTGCACCAGGTGCCGCCGTACTCTATGTCGGCGATACCGCCAAGAAGCATGTCATTTTCGACAGCGACCAGCTCGCCGGGCTGGGTGTGCCGATCACTGAGCACGACAAGCTGCCGGATGTCGTTCTCTACGATTCGGACAAGCAGTGGCTGTTTATGATCGAGGCGGTCACATCGCACGGGCCGGTTTCGCCCAAGAGGTATCGGGAGATCGAGGCGTTCCTTGGGAGCTGTTCGGCGGAGCGAGTGTATGTGACGGCGTTCCTCTCCATCGGCGATTTCAAAAAGTACGCCGCCGAGATAGCTTGGGAAACGGAGGCATGGATCGCGGCGAATCCAGATCACATGATTCATTTCAACGGCCCGAAGTTTTTGGGACCTTACTCAGCGTCCCAATCCCGCCGAGGATATCGACGACGATGACGTCCCGATTGCCATCAAGGGGGGCCCCCTCTCGAAGACCATCATCCGCGAGCGGCGTGGAAGTGACGGCGTATTTCATCGATTCCAGTGCCGATGTCGCCCCGGTACAGATGACGGTCGTGAGCAACGCACAGAACCTCGGCTTTCCCGCCGCGATCAACCAGGGCCTGAAAGTGGCTCGGGGGAGACTGCCTCGTCCTGCTGAACAACGACGTCGTGGTGACCGACGGGTGGCTGAATCAGCTCGTCGTTCTGGCAGAGTTGGATTCGGATGTAACCACGAAACACACCAAAGACACGAAAAGGGGAAAAAAGAAGAGGGGATAGAGATGGCATGGGCATGGGCCTGGCTGGCCCGATGTCGAACTATGCCGCGCCGCCGCAATTTGTGGGGCGCGGGGAAGCGTAGCGGCGGTTGCCGGCAGTCTCTCGCCAAGTGGTTCGGGCAGAAGCCTTTGCGTCAGCACCGAAGGTCTCACGAGATGCCGCCAAGGCTGCTCAGAACAGGAAAGTGCCCCCGCAAGGGCGGATGCGCTCTTGCGGACGTTCGGGCCCGTGAGTATATTAGCTCAATTCGGCCCGGGATGTGACGATGCGTCATCACCCCTCCCAGTTAGGTTTTCCGGCCCCGCGCCGGAGCCGAAGTTGAATCCGAGGCGATCAGAAAAGACCCGGGCATCGACCTGTCATGCCAGTCGACCCTGGGGCGCGGTGGTGTTTCCGAACCGTTCGGCTCACGCCGGCCCGATGGCAGGGGAGGGGGGAGGCCGGGGTTTCCATCAAGGCCGGCCGAAGATTTGAGGAAAGCTGTCAGTGCCATGAAAGTTCGATCAAGTGTCAAGCGAATTTGCGAGAACTGCAAGATCGTTCGCCGGGCGGGTAAAGTCTATGTGATTTGCACCAATCCGCGCCACAAGCAGAGACAAGGCTAAACGGTCACGGGTTCCCCGCGGGCCCGAACCGGCGTGCAGTCCAGGTTGTCTTGCCACCCGGTCCATCAGCTTACAATCGCCAAGGTATCGATCGACGGAGACCGAAAGGGATGCCTCGTATTCTGGGTGTCGATATTCCCAACGACAAGCGCACCGTGATCTCGTTGCGCTACATTTACGGGATTGGTCCCTTCCTCTCCGAGCAGCTTTGCGTTCGGACCGGGATCGATCCCGACAAGCGAGCCCGCGACCTCACGGAGGACGACCTGGCCAAGCTCGCCTCGCTTCTGGACAACGAGTACGTGGTGGAGGGCCAGCTCCGTCGCCAGGTTCAGCAGAACATCGCCCGGCTCCGCGATATCGGCTGCTATCGGGGCCTTCGGCACCGCAAAGGTCTGCCGGTTCGGGGCCAGCGCACGCGCACCAACGCGCGGACCCGGAAGGGTCCACGCAAGACTGTGGCCGGAAAGAAGGGCGTCAAGGAGCTGCGCTAGTCGCTTCCAGCCCGGGCGGACGCTCCGGAGCGACCCGGGGCCGTGGCCGTCGGGTGTCGCGATACCCGAGAGTTCCCCGGAGCTGGCACGGGGATTTCCAGTCCGCCGGGACCAGCATGGGCAGATCCGAGGATCCGGGCGCGGCGAGCGTCGCCCGGTCCGGGGCGGGAGCGGGTTCCGGAGACTCGCGGCATGATCGTGAACGAACCAAGAACGACCAGAGTATTGATCGGATCAGATTGATTCAGGAGCACCGGAGCCGTGGCCAAGGCCAAGAAGCGGAAGACACGACGCAACGTCAGCCGGGCGGTCGTGCACATCAAGGCGACGTTCAACAACACGACGGTGACGATCACCGACCCCAACGGCGATGCGTTGTGCTGGGCCTCGTCCGGGACCGTCGGATTCAAAGGAAGCCGCAAGAGCACGCCGTTCGCCGCGCAGCGGGCGGCGGAGACCGCGGCGGCGACCGCGACGAAGTATGGAGTCAAGGAGGTCGAGGTCAAGGTCAAGGGGCCCGGATCGGGGCGCGAAAGCGCCATCACGGCCATCCAGGCTTCCGGGCTCTCGATCAAGGCCATCGAGGACGTCACACCGCTGCCACACAACGGCTGCCGGCCGCCCAAGAAGCGCCGCGTCTGAGCTCCGGACCCACGGTCCCGGGCAAGGGCGGGCTCGCTGGCGGGCGATCCTGCCGCGGCCGGTTCCCGGCGACCGCAACTCGACCTGGTTCGACCTTGATCCGGCAGCCGGTTCTCAAACGACCGTGCCAACATGCAAACGCAACAAATGCTTGAGCGTAAATTCACGAACTCGATCCGACCGAGGAATGCTGATTAACCATGGGACGTAATACTGGACCGGTTTGCCGGCTCTGCCGCCGCGAGGGAACCAAGCTGTTCCTCAAGGGAACGCGGTGCGATACCCCGAAGTGCGCCGTGGACCGTCGCGAAGGGGTGCCCGGCATGCATCAGTATCGTCGGGGCAAGGCCAGCGAGTATGCCATCCGCCTCCGCGAGAAGCAGAAAGTCAAGCGCTACTACGGGATCTTCGAGCGTCAGTTCCGCAAGTACTATGCGGAGGCCAACCGCCGGGCCGGCAATACGGGCGACGCCCTGATGTCCCTGCTCGAGCGCCGGCTCGACAACGTGGTCACCCGCCTGGGCTTCGCCGCCAGCAGGCCCCAGGCCCGGCAGATCATCCGCCACGGACATATCCTGATCAACGGCCGGAAACTGGATATCCCCAGTTACCTGGTTTGCCCAGGCGACCAGATCCAGGTCAAGAACCGCGACCACTCCCGCAAGCTGGTCTCCAGCAACATGGCCGAGGGGCCTCCCCCGGTTCCCGAATGGCTGGACCGGCTCAGCGTCGATCCCCCCGAGGGACGGGTCACCCGCATGCCGTCCCCACAGGATATCTCGCTACCCGTGACACCGCAGTTGATCATCGAGTTGTTGAGCCGCTGATCGAGGCCGGTCGAGCGCTTATTGGGGGGACATAGTGATGCGTATTCGTTGGCGTGGCCTCGAACTGCCCAGCCGGGTGATCTGCAGCCGCGACACCTTGACCGACACCTTCGGCGAGTTCCACGTTGAGCCCTTCGAACGCGGCTTCGGTAACACCGTCGGCAACAGCCTGCGGCGCATTTTGCTCTCCAGCCTGGAGGGCAGCGCGATCACCAAGATCAAGATCCAGGGCGTGCAGCACGAGTTTTCGTCGATCCCCGGCATGGTTGACGACATCACCGACCTGGTGCTCAACGTCAAGCTCCTGGTGGTGAAGAATCACTCGGAACACCCCAGGACCATCCGCATCGATCGGGATCGCCGGGGCGTCGTCACGGCCGCCGATATCTTGCACGACGAGTCGGTCGAGATCATCAATCCCGACCATATTCTCTGCACCCTGACCGATGACGTACCGTTCCACCTGGAAATGACGATCGAGAACGGCCGCGGTTACCGGACGGCAGCCGAGGGCCACACCGACGACCTCGAAATTGGCGTGATCCCGATCGACGCCAGCTTCAGCCCGGTGCAGCGCGTCGAGTACCATGTCGAGAACACCCGCGTCGGCCAGCGAACCAACTACGACAAGCTGATCCTGCGAATCTGGACGACCGGTGTCCTCGGCCCGGAGATGGCTCTCGTCGAGGCCGCCAAGATCCTGCGCAAGCACTTGAATCCGTTCGTCCAGTACAACGAGCCGGGCCCGGGCCTTTCCACCGAGGCAAGCCCCTACGACGGACATCAGCACGCGCCACTGGATGCCGAGCTGGAACGCAAGCTCGACATGAGCCTGGCTGAACTCGAGCTCTCCGTCCGCGCCACCAACTGCCTGGAGAGCGAGGGAATCACGACGGTCCGGCACCTGGTCAGCCGCTCGGAAGACCAGCTCCTGAACGTCCGGAACTTCGGTGAGACCACGCTCAAGGAAGTTTGCGCCAAGCTCCACGAGATCGGGCTGGACCTGAGCATGAACGTGCCGACCACGGAGTAAGAACTGCGGAGAAGTGGCCAGTGGCCAGTGGTCAGTGGCCAGCAACTCACAACACGAGTCGATTCAAGAACCCTGAGCCTTGGTTTGTGGGCCGCTTTTCTGGCCACCGGCCACTGGCCACTGATCACAGAATAAACCATGCGTCACCAGAAAGCCGGCCGAAAATTCAAACGATCACCCGAACATCGCCGGATGCTCCTGCGCAACCTGGCCACGGCGCTCCTGGAGCACGGCAGGATCACGACCACGCTCCCTAAAGCCAAGGAAGTTCAGCCGTATGTGGAGAAGCTGATCACCCTGGCCAAGGGCGGCTGGAACTTGAACAACTTCCGTCGCTGCCTGGCGGTGCTGACCAGCAAATCCGTTACATACAGGCTCTTCTACGACATCGGGCCGCGGTACAAGAGCCGGCCGGGCGGCTACACCCGCATTTACAAGCTGGCCCGGGTCCGCCAGGGCGATGCCGCCGCGATGGCCGTCATCAGCCTCCTGGGCGAACAGGAGCAAATCAAGGCGCCGACACGCCCGGCCGTCGTCTCCTCACCCGGCGCAAGCTAGGCCATCAAGAAATCCACCCGGGTCGAATTCGGCCATTCGGCCCGGCTCTCACCGGTTCGCTCATCCTGGGAGTCCCGCGTCGTGTCTCATTCCGTGCAGGACTCGCACTGCGTCTTCTGCAAGATCGTCCGGGGCGAGATCCCCTCGGCCCGGGTGCTCGAAACGGCCCACGCCGTGGTCTTCCTCGACATCAACCCGCTCAATCCGGGTCACACGCTGCTCGTACCACGCTCTCACCACGCGCACCTGGGAGAGCTCCCGGAAGAGATCGCCGCCCACGCCGGCTCGCTTCTCCCCAGGCTCTGCCGCGCCGTCATGGCCGCCACGGGCGCCGAGGGGCTCAACGTGATCAGCAACAACGGCCCCGTCGCCGGCCAGACCATCGACCATTGCCACTGGCACATCGTCCCCCGCTTCGCCGACGATTCGATCCACTGGCCCTGGCCGCAAGGAAAATACAGCGGCGACGAGTTGAGCCAGATGAAGTCACGCATCGAGCAGGAAATCGACAATGCAGTTCGCGCGAATTGAGAGGACCGCCAGTGAACCTGCTCATCGAGATCGAGTGCGAAGACGATGGCCGGTGGATCGCGGAGGTTGCGGAGCTCCCCGGAGTGATGGTTTACGGGCAGACTCGAGAAGAGGCGATTTTCCGAGTCCAGGCTCTTGCCCTGAGAGTGATCGCAGACCGGCTGGAGAATGGTGAAATGGCCCCCGCAATCGACCGGATTTTCTCGGTGTATGAGCTCCCCGCATGCTGGCGAGGATCGCCAAGCGAACGGGGTTGAAGCCCGGGGATTTGTGAGGTGCGAGCGTAAAAGTAAGACCGTTGGCCCAATTACGATCTTTTCGTCTGGGGCCGGGTGTAAGCCAATGCCAGGAGCGCATAGGCGGTCACCAGGTTCGGATCCCCCTCCATGAAACGATCGGCGGGGTTCACCCAGCTTCCGTCGGCGTGCTGCCGTTTCGCCAAGGCCGCGACCAGCTCGGCGCGCCAGTCGTGCGACACCCCCCCGGCATCCGTGATCGTCGGCGT
>JBAUOX010000949.1:0-1609 GCA_049579985.1 Isosphaeraceae bacterium
GCGGCCGACTCCGGTCTGGTCGGGAACGTGCAGACCCACCTCGCGAGCCGACTTGAGGGCCATGACAACCCAGCCGAGAATGCTTGTGTCTCCTACCGGTGCTGCCGGCTCGTAACGCCACGCCTGGTCGTCCCGGGCTCGACCGCGGACCAGGAACGAGACCGCCCGCCGGGCCGGGTCGCGAAGCCGGTCGTCGAGGCTCAAGGCATAGGCCTCGCACATGGCGAGCGTGGCCATGGCGTGACAGTACATGCCCACGGCCTTGCTGGACCCTCTCAGGTCGCCATCGGGCTTCTGCTGAGCAAGTAGAAAATCGAGCCCGTTTCCCACCGTGGTGGCGAACTTGCCGTCCTTGTGGGTGTACCCCGCCCCCAGGTAGGTCAAGAGGGCCAACCCGGTGAGCGCGGTATCGGCCTCCCAGTACGCACACTCGCCGAAGCAGGTCTGTCCCGGGGGACAGTGGACGGTGAAATCATCGTCGCCCCGCATTGCCGTTCCGTCCTCAAACCGCGCCGTGCCGCCATCCCAGCGGCCGTCGGCGTCCTGATGACGCGCCAGCCAGTCCAGGGCGCGCTCCACAGCTTGCTCGCTGGCGGTGCTGGCGCCGCTGCGCTGGGCCAGGACCGTGCGATTCGCATCGAGCCGGGAGCGGTAGAACCGTGGCACCTCGCTCAGGTTGCGGCCGCTCACGCGGCCCGCCAGGTCGGCGAGCGCGGGGCTCGGACCAGCCCGATCGTTCCCTCCTGGCATGGCACGCACCAGCGGAATCGGCCGCCCCGGACTCTCGCTTCGGGGCGGTGAAGGCAAGTCAATCTTGCCATGCTCTCGAACCGCCTCGCGCCGGAGTTCGGCCGAAGCCAACAAGGGAGCAGGCGGTGAGGAAACGGCAGACCTTCCGCTGGCGCCCTCCTCCCTGAGCATCACCGGTTCGGGTACGAGCTGGGCCAGCTCAGAGGCCGCCGGCGCGCCGACAGCGGCAAGCCGCGGCGGGCCGGCTGACGCAGTGCTCTCCCGCGGCCTTGGCTCCGGTCCCCCAGGACTGGGTGGAAGCACTCCAGCCGGAATGGCCCGGGTGATTGGCAAAGAAGGCTGGGTAAAGAAATCGGCAGGGGCCGTCATGGGTGCTTCGAGGCTCACGGAAGCTTCCGATCTCATCACGATCGGACTGGGATCAGACAGCCGGATCGGCTCGGTCGCCAAGTCGAGCGAGGGGACGGCAGCGGTGAGCCTGCCGTTGGCCAATGAGTCAGTACCCGCGACTGCTCCGGCTTCCACCCGGTTGCCGGCCGGCGGTTCTACCTTGGTTGCAACCGGAGAGACGCGGATCTGCCGGATATGTTGCCCCCTGGCAGAATCACGCGAGACTGAGCTCAGAGCGCGGACCACCGAAGGGACTGTGCTGCCGTAAAGGACAAGTCCCGCGTGGGCCACGACCGAGAGGGCCAAACACTTCCGCAGAGCCCGGCGCGAACCCCAGCTCAACCAGGCCATCAGCCCGAGGACCAGGGTTCCCAGCCCCAGCAACGCCCAGGCGCCCAGGTCGGCCCGCATCAAGAGCAAAAAGGATTCCAGGTCCAGTCCGTTATCCAGTCCAGTCATTGCCCTCGCC
>JBAUOX010000950.1:0-2372 GCA_049579985.1 Isosphaeraceae bacterium
GGGGGGCAGCAGGCTGCCGGTCCACTGCGCCGCCTGCGGCGTTGGTTTCGCGCGTGGCGAGACGAGCGGGCTCTGGCTCCCGGTCGCGAGCGAATCGTATCCTCCCCGCTCGTCGTGGTCCTGGTCCTTTCGCTCGGTTTGCTCTTGCTGCTGGGGCTGGGGCTGCGGTCGATCATCGTTAAGACCCTGGCCGACCAGCGCTACAACCGGGCCGTCGAGGTGATGCAAGACGGCGATTATCGCACGGCGATTCGCGATTTCGATACCTTCCTGACCAGCCATCCCGAGGATCCTCGTGCCGGCAAGGCGCGCGTCTTACGCGCCCTGGCCAATGTCCGGCAGTACATCTCGATTTCCGGCGGAACGTGGTCGACCGCCCTGGAAGCCGCGCAGGAGATGTATCGGCAGCTTGGAGCCGATCCGGAGTTCCGTGATGAGCAAGTGGAGCTGGCCGAGCTGGTAATCCGGATCGGCGAGGGGCTGGCGGATCGGGCACGCCACTCGGTCGATGCGAAGGCCCTGCAAGAGGCGGAATCGACCGTTGCTTTGCACGCCCGGATTGCCGGAGAGCCGGCACCGGCGTTCCTGAAACGGTCCCGGCTGCCCGGCCTGCTGGAGGACGCTCGCGCCGCGGTCCGGAAGGCCGACAATCGCGCGCAGGCGCTCTCTGCCATGGATCTGGCAATCGCCAACGGGTCGGCATCCGGGGCGTACAAGGCCAGAGATGCGCTGATTGAGCGGTACGCCGATCTGGCGCAGGACCGCGAGCTGATCCGGCGCATGACCCGGGCGAACGAGCTGATCCGACGCGCGGTCAAGGTTGATCCAGCGCGCCAACCGGCGGCCACGACCCCGCGGCGTGAACCACTGGGGTTACCGACCAGCCTGGTCCTGCGTTCGACCGCGGAGCGGCCTGCCGGCGCCCCTGCTCCGGAATCGATCGCGTATGCGCTGGCCGACGGTTTCGCGTATGCCCTCGACGCCGCGACTGGTGCTCCACACTGGCAACTTGCCGTCGGTCTGTCAGCTCCGTTTGCGCCCCAGCCCGTGGCGGGCGATGCGACGGTCTTGGTCGTCGACGCCCGTCACGACGAGCTGCTTCGGCTCGATGCGCGCACCGGCAAGCTCATCTGGCGGCACGAGCTCGGAGAGCCCGTCGAGAGCCCTCCCCTGGTGCTGGGAGAGCAGCTTTACCAGTTGTTGCCCAGTGGCAGTCTAGTCGTGATTGCACTCGAGTCGGGTGAACAACAGGCGACAGTCAACCTGGGCGTGCCGCTGTCCCAGGCTCCCGTGAGCGACGAGCAGGGCCGGTTCCTCTATGTCCTGGGCTGGCGGGACAGCCTTTTCGTTCTGGCACGCGATGGCCTGGCTTGCCTCGCGGTCGAGTATCTCGGGCATGAGGAAGGTTCCATTCCGTGCCCACCGGTACGGATCGGCCGGTTCCTGATCGTCATCGAGAACGACCGCCCGACGGAAAGCCGCTGGCGGGTCCTGATCCTGGACGAGGAGGGTGCGAAGGTTCGGCAAGTCCAGCAGATCGACGTGCCCGGCTGGAGCTGGGGAATCCCGGCGTCGTCGGGCTCGGTCATCTGGGCGACGGGTGACAAGGGAGGAGTCGAGGCGTTTGCCCTGGGCGACTACGCGAGCAATGCGCCCCTGCGCTCGCTTGCCCGCCTCAACCCCGACGCCGTCGCCTCGGGCCCGGCCTTCGGCATGGCCCTCTCCGAACGCGAGCTCTGGCTGGGCGCGGGGCGGTCCGGCCGCTTCGTGCTGGACCCCGAACGAGGCGAGATCGCGTCGCAGTCCTCGCTGGGTCAGCCCGGAGCGGCACTGGCGCCGGTGCAGTCCGCGGGCCGCCGGGTGGTCTTGACATTTCAATATCCGCACACCGGCGGGGTCTCGCTCGTCGGCGTGGACCCACTCGCCGGTTCCATCGCCTGGCAAACCGTTCTGGGAGCGCCCTGGCCAAGCCCGCTGGAGCGCACCCGCGGCGGCGATGCCGTGAAGACCCTTGGCCAGACCGGTCGCGAGGCCGTCCTCTCGCTTGAGCAACTTCAGTCCGGGGGGTTCGTGGAGATCCCCTTGCCCCGTGCCGGTGAAGCCCGGGTCCCCTCCGGAAAAGTCCTTGCGCTCGAGGGTGATGGCCGTGAAACCTTGGTGATCGCGCCGGGTCACGGGGCGAGTGCCGTCTGGGTTGCAGACGCGCAAGCGCCGGGACACTGGCGTCCGTTCGAGCTTCCCTCGGCGCTGGCGGCGGCACCCCTGGCCTGGGGGAGTAACCTCTTGATTCCCGGCGCGGATGGCAGGGCTTACCTGATCGACCCCGCCACGGCCCAGTCGAAGGTCGAACCGCTCGTTCCGGTCTACAACCG
>JBAUOX010000951.1:0-3137 GCA_049579985.1 Isosphaeraceae bacterium
ACCGCCAGCCGCGGGCGCAGGGCCGGCACGAATGGGCGGTCCCCGCGGGCCGGGGCGAGGAGGCCGGCCCGGTGGCGGAGGTCGACCCGGATGATCGCCATTCCGCCTTGAGTGCGTCTTTGTAGTCAACGCAACCACCTTGTGTCGGAGACCGCTCGATGGAAATCGTGAACGAAGTGACCGCTCACCTGGAGAACAAGCCCGGACGGCTGGCGAAGATCTGCTCCGCGCTGGCCCAAGAAAAAGTGGACATCCGCGCCATCACGGTGATGGAGACCGATGGGCCCAGTGTCCTTCGATTCGTCACCACCGACCTGGAGACGACCAAGAAGGTCCTCACCGCCCTGGGAACCGAGTACCGGATCTCTGAAGTCCTCGCCGTCGGGCTCGACAATCGCACCGGCGCCCTTGCCAAGGTCCTGGAAAAGCTCGCGGAAGAGCATATCAACATTGACTACGCCTATGCCTCGACGGCCGCGAACCCGGGCAAGGCTCTCGGCATCTTCCACACCACCAATACCAAGCGGGCACTCCAGATCCTGGGCGAGGCCACGGGCAGCAGCGCCGAGAAAGCGGGCGGCCGGCGGCCTCTGCACTCACGCTGACCGGCTCGGCCCGCAACCGGATGGTACGAGCCGCGGCCGCAGTCCGAGGCAACGATTCCAGATTCCAGATATCAGAACCGCTCGAGTGCTCTTTTTCTGGAACCCGGAATCACGATCCTGGAACTCCAATCTCTCATCGTCCTCACGACCTCGAGCCCTTATCCGTGGCCAAGAACAAGAAAGTCCGGGTCGCGCTCAAGAAGAACCGCCAGAAGCGGACGCGAGCCAACGACCTCACACGCAACTACGAGAGCCAGGGGAAGGCCTCGGAGGAGACGGCTGCCACCGAGCGTGTCCGGCCCAAGGGAGATCTCTCACGACATCGCACGATCGTCGCCGAGGCCGGGGAAGCGACCGCACGCGTCGTCAATGACGATGCGTCCGAGGCCGAGACCGCGGCCGCGCAGCGGGTGGTCGACGAATCCACGTGCCTCAAGGGCCGTGTGATGCGAATTCACGGGCTGATCTGCATCGTCCAGACCGATGACGGCCGGATGTTGCCATGCCACGTCCGTCGGCTGCTCAAGAGCCTGGCCATCGAGGGGCGGAACGTGGTCACCGTGGGTGACCGGGTCTGGTTCCGGCCGGCGTCCGCGGGCGGCGAAGAGGGGCTGATCGAGAAGGTCGAGGCCCGGCGTGGGGTCATTCTGCGGGGCTACCGGCGCCGCCAGCACGTCATCGCCGCCAATGTGGATGCCGTGCTCATCGTCTCGGCCCTGGCCGAGCCAGGACTCAAGCTCAGCCTGATCGATCGCTACCTGGTCGCAGCCGAGACCGGCGGAGTCCGGCCGGTCATCGTGTTCAACAAGGCTGACCTGGTCGATTTGTCCCTGTACCAGTGGGTGGTCGGCCTCTATGCTCAACTCGGGTACGAGACCATCGTCACCTCGGCCGCTGACGGCCGGGGGATCGACCGGCTCCGGTCCTTGCTGAGGCGCGGAGTCACCGCTCTCTCGGGCCAGAGCGGCGTGGGCAAGAGCTCGCTCTTGAACGTGATCCAGCCCGGGTTGAATTTGAAAGTCCGCGAGGTCTCGGACTGGACATTCAAAGGAAAACACGCCACGTCGGCCGCGGAGCTGATTCGCCTCGAGCCGGGCGGCCACGTCGTCGATACGCCCGGGCTTCGCCAGTTCGAGCTCTGGGGCGTCGTTCCCGGCGAGCTCCAGGGGCACTTCGTCGAGTTCCGCCCTTACATTCCTCACTGCCGGTTCCCCGACTGCTCGCACACTCACGAGACCCGTTGCGCCGTGAAGGAGGCCGTCCACTGGGGGCAGATCCACGTCGGCAGGTATGAAAGCTATCTGAAGCTCTATCACCAGAAACCGATGGACGGAGACTGATTTTCCCCCGCCTGAAACGATGCAGCTTGCGCAACGGTCGGTCAGCATGGGAGAGGCCCCGGAAAAGGCCGAGCATGAAGATCCTGGCGATCAGTGATTTGCACGGCGATTTACGGCTGGCGACGAAGGCTGCTCGCGACTTGCGGCCTGATCTGCTTCTCTGTTGTGGCGACTGGGGCGATGCCGACCAGGTCGGCGAGAGCGATCTGGAAGGATTTCTCGATCTCTGTCCGGTCCTCTCGACGTTCGGCAACCACGATCCACTGGAGCTCCTGGCACGGTTGAAGAATCGAGACGGCTCCGCAGTCTTGCTCGGGCAGGACGAGGTCCGGGATTTTCACGGGTTGAGGCTGGCGGGCATCGGCGGAATCTGGGCAAGGTCGCGCCGGCTTGCCTGCTATGTGACCGATTCCGAGGTTGCCCAGTGGGCTTCCGCAATCGCGCACAAGGGGCCTGTCGACATCCTGCTCACCCACGGCTGCCCGGTAGGTCTGGCCGATCTCACGCCGTCGGGCCGCCACGGCGGCCAGCGATGCTTCCTGAACGCGTTCAAGACGATTTCCCCTCGAGTTCATCTCTGCGGACATCTTCATGTTCCACAGGAGCGGGAGCTCAAGGACGGCCGCAAGATCATCAACGTGGGGGCGACTCCCCAGGGAAACATCACCGTCATCGACTTCGACTCCGATACCAAGGCCTTGACAGCGTCCACGGCGGCCCACGCCTGAGGCTGTTCGACACACCTCTTAACCGTGCCCGTAACCCCGGTCGAACGCCTCGAGATCGCGCATGTACGACGCGAAGGCGGTGCGGAAGGTGTCGTGATCGACGGCCCAGCGGGGCTGGTCCGCGGTATGGCGTTGACAGTGCTCCTCGATCAGGCGGTGCAGAAACTTGAACAGGTGCCGAGGTGTGCGCAGGTTGCCCAGTGCATCTTTCAGGTAGTCGTCGCTGATGGTCTCGTCCACGAGGTTGCGCAGCCGCGGGCCATCGTGCTCGGCGTCAGCAACGGCACTGGGGACCGCATCTGCGCCATCGCCGACCGGTTCCCCGTTGGCCGAGGGAACGATCCGACAGGCCCGCAGCCGGTCGCTGGCCAGGTCGTAAAGTGACGGCCCGGTCCAGCGCAGGGGCTTGATCATGTTGAGCTTGTCCGGACGAGCCCGGTCGTAGAACTCCTTGTCCTCTTTCT
>JBAUOX010000952.1:0-5373 GCA_049579985.1 Isosphaeraceae bacterium
GGAGCAGGGCTTCTTGATGCCTCGACGTGCTGTCGAATCTGTATTGAGCGTGCTTGTGGCGGCTCTTGCCGCGTGGTTGGCCCGGGAATCCGAAGCCCTTCGCGGATTGGAACTATGGGTCGCCGCGATCGCCGCGGGATTGACCATCCTGATCATCAACCTGCGGCGGGCGATCGGGGCGGATGATGCCAGCAATTCGGTCCCTCCATCGCGCCCGGGACCCGGCCCAGTCCGAGCTTCTTCCACGGTGAGCATCGTGCCGCTCTTGAGCGTGCAAAAAGTTGCAAACTTTCGTAACCGGAAATTTCAACGGTTCGAGAGCGGGGCGGAACCCCCGGAGATTGAGCCCCCTCCTCTCCAACACTCCGCTCGAATTGCTCGCTGCCAGACTCCGGACCTGCGTGGAAACTGGGTCATGGTTTCGTTATTCGCCGGCTGCGATGGCCGCCCATGGTCCGAGTCGGAGATTGCCGGCCGGCTCGATTCGCTGCTCCACGCCGGACGCTGGGTGGCCGCGGAAGCGAGCCGTTACAGGATGCCGCTGGCGCTGGGGGTGTGCGACACCTACTTCGCGGTCGAGGATGATTCGACCGAACGGATCGAGATCGGCTTTGCGGCCGAGGGAGACGACATGGGTCCGGCCGAGGCGGATCAGGCCACCAGGGCCTTGATCTTGATGAGCCGAGGCGCCCGTCAGCTTGGCTTTCGCGACGCAACCGACATGGTGGAGAAGATTGCCGCCAGGCTCCCGGGCTCTCGATCCGTCTGGCTCCTGCACATACGCCGGGGTGGCCGCTCGCTGGCCATTCCGCTCGACCTCACGGAGCTTCAGGGCGTGTGCCTGGCCGTTTGCTACGCCCGGGAAGCCAGCTTCACCGAACCCGTCGTGAAAGTTCCCGGTCCCGACCCGGTCACCTTCGTCCACGAGCTACTCCATCTCTTCGGTGCGACCGACAAGTACGGAGTGCCTTTGAGCGAGTTTCCGCCGGGAGCCGTGACAGCCTGCGATGTGATGCGTCTGGACCGGACCCGGCTGGCACGGCTACATGTCGATCCGCTCACCGCAGCCGAGATCGGCTGGGTGTCCCGGATGCGGGGTGGACACTGAGCCGGCAAGGAGATGACGTCGTCAAGCTCCAAAAAAAAACCGTGAACTTCAGTCGCGGGAGCGATGAAGAACACGGCTCGATATTCGACAAGGAAGCAGATTGCGGCGGTTCAGTTGGATTCTGGAGAACGAGAGGGTTTGGCGAGTTGATTCACCAGGTTGGCGGCATCCATCGCACGCCTCGCATCGGAGTATTTCGCCATGGGAGCCGAACACGTCTCGTCTCGGTAGATGCCAACGACCGTGGATAGACCGTTAAACTCGCCCGTCTCGGCCCTGAGGAACAAACCCGACCGGATCAGCGATGCCAGGTTGTGCTGCCACAGTTGGGTATCGGCCAGTTTCGCAGTCATGGCGAGCCTCGCATTTCATCTTTTGGAAGTATCGACCCTCGAACGTCTCAAGAATGCAGCAAGAAAAATCCATCGGTCCGACCGAAACGTGTTCCAGGCCCTGCCTGGATATCAGTAGATTCGGCGTTCCGGCCGAAAACGTCTCACTTGCCGATTATTCCCGATTTTCCCTTATTGGTGTAGAGGAGCTTCATACCAAAACGGTTCGCGGAATCCGTTCGTGACTGAAGCCGTTGATTCCTATAATCAAACTGTAGCCCAAAAGCGGCCCACAGAAAGAGAGAAATTGGGAAAAGCCCTGGTTACCACCGGGACATCCACTCCAAATAGCAAACGAAGGGCCGATCACCGAGAAAATCGCAAGCGGGCGATGGAGAGCCTGCCGAGCTCGACCAATCTACCAGTCATCATCGACCCATTCCGTGTTCCATTTTGCCTCGGGGCACTCATCACTCCGCTCCCGAGCAACAACCTCAACCTGATCACGGCATGAAAGTTATGGAAACCTGCTTGAAACCAAGCCAGCGCTTCAAGCGCTCTTGCCGGCGAGTGACTTTCGTGCCTCTACAACCCGACCCGACCTTCCTTCATTCGAGCAATAGCTATAGATAGGCTATGTCGTACGATATTTCAAGTGGCGCGCTCTTGATCGTCATCTTTGCAAGAACAGCAAGCACTGGCTGCTCAGGATCTAGACGCTTATCCCTCGGCCCCGCACGAACCACCCGACACGGCGATTCTGCACTCACGAGGAAGACCCAACCGCGTCGTGTGCCAGGGCCAGGGCCCCGTGAACGACGACCTGCTCGCCAAGGGTGGCCGGCACGATGTCGTAAGAGCCACGAAAAGGTGCGAAGACTCCGGCGTCAACCAGCCCGCGAATCGGCTCGAACCAGTGAGCTTCGCCAATCAAGGACACGCCGCCACCGAGGATGATCCGGCCGGGCGCCAGAACCGCGATGGCCTGGCGCAAGGCGAACGCCACGCCCTCTCGGGCACGGTTGAGGATGGCCTCCGCGCGCTCTTCACCTTCAATCGCCGCTTGCGCGACGTGCTTTGCCGTGATTGCCTGGGGATCATTGTTCGAGCGCTCGAGTACGACCCACTTCCGCCGTTCCTGACTCGAAAGGCCAAGGGCTTCGTCGCGAGCCTCCCGGGCGATGCCCCAGCCGGAGGCGACCTCTTCCAGTTGCATGATTCGAATCCCGGACTGCGACCGAACCGGAATCTCCGTGTGGCCGATCTCAACGGCTCCCAGGCCACACCCATGATAGATCCGGCCCTCGACAATCAGGGCGCCACCGATCCCGCTGCCGATCGTGAGATAGAGCAACGGCGAGCATCCCACACCCGCACCCGCACCCGCACCGAAACGGGCCTCGGCCAGTCCGGCCGTGTCGGCGTCGTTCTCGATCACGACGGCAGCGATCCCCGTACTCCGGCGGAGCTTTTCGGCCAGGGGAAAGTCGGTCCAACCTTCAACCTGGTACGAGGTGTGCACCCGTCCCCGAGACACGTCCACCGGCCCGCCGAACCCCACGCCAATCCCGCGCACATCGTGAGGCGACAACATCATCCGATGCAGCAGCGTGCCGATGGCAGCCTCGATCTGGTCGAGAATGCCCTTGGCGCCGCGCGCCGGATCGACGCCGAGCCGCTCCAGGGCCGCCAGGCTGCCGTCAGCACGGCCGATCCCGAGTTGCAGCTTGGTGCCGCCCACCTCGATACCGAGCAGCCAACCTTCCGCTCCCGCTGCCGACATCGGCTTGGCTCAGTACGCTCTGGCGCCGTTGAGCGTGGCTGCCTTTGCCGAGAACCGCCGGTACAGGTCGTCGATCAGCCAGTGAAAGACGACTTGGTGCAGGGACTCGACGATTCCCATGTCAGCGACGGCCACGTGCAGGTTGTGGTGGGCCAAGGTCTTCAGCTTGCCGCCGGAGAACCCCGTGAAACCGACCGTCGTGAGCCCGCTGCGATTGGCCCAGTCGACGGCCTTGAGAATGTTCGGGCTGTTGCCGGAACCGGAGATCGCCAGCAGCAGGTCGCCGGCCGACGCCAGGTTCTTGAGTTGTTCCAGGAAGATCCGATCATAGCCCTCGTCATTGGCCCAGGCCATGATTCCCGGAGTGTTGTCCGTGAGGCTCAGAACCTTCAACCGCTTCTGATTCTCGAAGTCACAGAGGGTGCACTTCGCGAGGTCCTCGCAAAGGTGCGACGCGTTCGCGCCCGAACCACCGTTGCCGATGATGAAGACGAAACGACCGGAATCATACGACTGTTCGATCAGGTCGCTCACGTTTTCGACAAGAGCGGTGTCAAGCCGCTGGATCTCGTCGCAGACGCGAGCGAGGTAATCTCCCGCCGACATCGTCGCTCCAAGCATGCTGGTCCTCCGTGTGCACCATGGTCTCAAACCATGGATGAGACCGTTAGTCTTGCAGCACGATGATATCCCCGCCGACCGGTCCCGTAAAGCGAACCGTCAGGAGACGGCCATGGCCGCGCTGTAAATATCAACCGTGATCCCGACCCGGCGGCGAATGATCTCGCCGAGCCGTTCCAGTTCTTCGTTCGGGAGGGGTCCAACCTCCGCCACGGCGGGCGTTCGGGCCACCGTGTAGAGTTGCACCCTGGCGATCTGTCCGCCAGCGGCCACGATCTCGCCCAGCCGACGGCAATAAGCTTCCACTTCGAGTTCCGAGGGCCCCTGACCGTTTAGGCATAGTAAAAGACTCTGAATGACCACGGGCCTGACCCGCGCCGCGTCGAGAATGTTGGCGAGAACTCGTTTCAGGGGAATCTTGGTCCGGTCGATCGTGCGATAATAGGCCTCGGTTCCGGCGTCGAGCTTGGCCCAGATTTCACCGTTGCCGGCATCGAGCGTCGCCAGCGCCTCCCTCACATGGGGCCGGTGGAGCATCGTCGCGTTGGTGATGAGGACGAGCTTGACCCCGTCCAGCCTCCGCCTTTTCTTGAAAGCAGCGACATCCCGGACGATCGGGGCGAAGCCGGGATACGTCGTGGGCTCGCCATCCCCCGAGAACGCGATATCGTTCAACCGGCGCAGCGGACCGGGAACGCTCGCGAACCGCTGATCCAGGTAGAGCCGGCCCGAGAGCGCCAGCTCGAGCGTCTCTTCCAGCTCTTGCAGCAACTGCTCCTCATCGACATCGGTGACCTGCGACGTCGTCCGCCGATCCACCTGGCAATAGACGCAGTCGAAGTTGCAAACCTGATCCGGATTCAGGTTGATCCCGACCGAGATCCCCCGGCTCCGCCGCGACAGAACCGGATAGATATAGAGGTTCTGGTCAAACAGCCGGGAATGGTCGCGGTGCGGCAGAAAATGCTGGTCGGTTGGTCGCTCTGGCAAGGGTTGCACAAGACTCACCGGGCATTCGCGAAACCTGCGTCTTGGTTTCCAGCCTGCCAGCGCGGACGAAGTTGCGCCGGAAGGGTCGAGCAAGTCTCCCGTGCCATTGTACCGCAATGACCGATCCGAAACAGCAAGCTTTGGCAACCAGGGCCGTTTCATTCTCCGATCGGGGATGTCACGAGTTCCGCCGACTTCTCGGGGTGCCCCTTGTCGTGGTTGGGTTCGATTGCCGGCGGAGGAACGAAGCCATCGGACGCTAGCCCATGTAAGGAAGCAAGTTGCAACCGAGATTTGGGTTCGTTCTGACACAATTTCCGGCTCGGTTCAAGTCCAGGTAACACTTGCCAGATGGGATAGGGTTTTCTAAACTGCCTGTTTCCTCCATGTTGGGGTTGTTTGTCCCCACAAGCACCGTTTCACGGAGGAAACAGACATGGATTGTCAGGCTACTTTGTCTATCTCGGTCACGCAATGTGATCCCACTTCCGCTACGACTCCGCTTCACTGGCCAACTCCGGCAACTGTTCATGTTTCTT
>JBAUOX010000953.1:0-5734 GCA_049579985.1 Isosphaeraceae bacterium
GTCGGTAACGTCTAGATTCGCTTCTTCGAGAGCTTGACCAGTACCATCGCCTGAGCCAAATGGGGAGCCTGGGGAAAAAAATACCCTGGCCAGTGAGAAACCTTTGTCCCAAAGTGCGGGGAGCCTGGCCAGGTCTTGACCTGCCAAGACGCCCTTGGTGCCTCATTCCCCCCGTCCGTCCCAGTCGTTGGTGCGTGGCCTAACGGGTTACGGTTGTGAGGCCAGGCGATCCAGGTCGCCTCGTGCGGCTCCCATTCGGCGGGCATGCGGTAATCGAGCTGGGCGGGGGTGTGCGCGTCCAAGTTACTCATCGGCTGCTTCCAGGATCTGCCTCCGCAACTGGCTTCCCAGATACATGCCCTGGCGTTCGAGTTCGTCGAGCAATGGCTTCACTTCATGAACTTGGCCGCCTTGCTTGCCGAGGATTAACAATCTCGCCGTGCCGATGACCGTCAAGCCGAGCGCCCGAGCCGAGCGCCTTCCTTTCCTCTCGTCCAGCACGACCTCAACATCCTCACCCGCCGCCCTGTATGACAGAGCAAGAGCAAGCACCATCGACTCGCCGGGGTCCAGAGCATAGCGCCAAACATCGGGGGGAATCGGCACGTCCGCGTCGACCCCTAGCGGAGGCAAGGACTGATCCCACCCAGGCAAGTTGCCCAGACGGGGGTCTCCCACCTCGCCAATAACAATTGCGGGAACCACAACCTCGCGGACACCCACAAAAAGCAGGTCCAGTCGGTCGATCTTCCCGAGGAGAATCAACGGGCTAGCGTTCACGTTCCGCTTCGACGGCACGTGGGGTCTCCTCCCCTAGCTCGTCGCTGCCGAGCTGCATTGCCGATACCTTGGCCTCACCAAGTGCGATAAGAAAGTCGTGCCGGGAGAGCCCCGCGATCCGCGCACCTGTACCCTGGCTGATTCGCCCCTGCTCGTACCAGTGAATGGCGAGAATTCGACGTGCTTCTTGGGTCGCTTCTTCTGGTGAGACTTGTAGCGCCGCAAGGGCTTCTTCAGGCAGATCGATTGAAAGTCGATTCATCGCAACCTCCAACGTGTAGTGTACCCCGCCGATTCCGCCGAAGAAACAGCATACTCCAGCCCCGTACGGAGCGCCAGTTCCTAGCCTGGCGGCGTCAGCCCCAGGAATGTCGACCCCGAGCAACGGTGACCCCGAGCCCCTGAAGCGGGCGACAGAGGGAGCAGGCCTGGCGGTATCTGATCGCAACTCCGCGATCGAGATTTTGGCCAGGCACCTTCGCCTGAGCCAAATGGGGAGCCTGGGGAAAGAAATACCCTGGCCAGTGAGAATCCTCTGTCCCAATTGCGGACGCGTAGCCAGGTCTTAACCTGCCAAAACACCCCTGGTGCCTCATTCCCCCCGTCTGTCCCAGTCGTTTGTGCGTGGCCTATTCGGTCCTTCGGTCCGGTGGTCTGTCAGACCTCCGCGCCTGGTTCGGCGGCTCGGTTGAATCAAGTGCCGGAGGTCTTTTTCTCGGGCTGGATCGCCTGGCCGACCAGGAAGGTCCAGTAATCTGGCTGGATGCGAGCCATCTCCCACTCTTGGTGGATGGCCGTACAGACTCCTCGTGTCGGTCCGGCTGGTTCCCCGAACTCGATGATGACGGCCAGCAGCGCCGCCTCCAGCTCCTCGGGATCGGGGCCCAGCACGATCAGGCGGTTCAGGACCCGTTGCCGCAACGCCTCGCCGGCAATGTCTGCCTGCTGGTCCCTGGCCCGGGCGCGGGGCGGCGATCCACTTGCCGCAAGCAAGATCCGCGCGAAGTCTCCGGGGCGAACCCGGTTCATTGGCGTGTGGTCGGGCTCGGAAGCTGGCATGTTGGGAACGCTCCGATTCGAAAGTGGATCACGACCAGAGACAGCTTCCCACGATCTTGTCGAGGCCAGCGCCGACTTGCAACCCGATGGAATCAACGACTCAACGGGTCTTTCTGGACCGACCCGATATCTCAACGTGCACCTGTGTAAGTACAATACTTGAGGGTGCCGTGATCAAGATGCGGGTCGTGCCGCCAAGTTCTGGAGTACGTGCGTCCATGACGACCGTGTCGGGCTCAAGCGTGGCGAGCTTGAGTACAAGCACCATCCCGGGGGCGCTCGATGCCGAGGCGCTCGAGAGGAGAACCCGGCAAATCGGCCGTGAGCTTTTTGAACGGATCGGCTGCGGGCCGTCGCCGTGGCATCGCGCCTGGTGGGACGATCAGTTGATGAACCGGAGTCTGAACGATCCCCAGGTTCGGGTCCAGCTTTTCCGGTTCATCGACGCCCTCCCCTCGCTCCGCTCGGCCGATTCGGTGCGGCGGCACCTGGCGGAGTACCTGGCGGAGGCCGGCGAACACGTGCCCTGGTGGCTGAAACTGGCGGTCGCCCTGACTCCGGCCGGTTCGGATCGCGAAACACTGCTGGCCTGGTCGGCACGCTCGGCCGCTGGGGTGATGGCGCGAAAATTCATCGCCGGCGCCACGCCCGACCAGGCCACCAGGACGGTTCTGGGCCTGCGCGACAAGTCGCTGGCCTTCACGGCCGACCTCCTGGGCGAGGCGGTGATCAGCGACGTCGAGGCAGATCTTTACCAGCAGACCTGCCTGGACCTCATCCGCGGGCTCGCCGATCCCCTGAAGAAGGCCCCGGAAGTCCC
The DNA here is from genome assembly GCA_049579985.1 of Isosphaeraceae bacterium. Lineage (GTDB taxonomy): Bacteria > Planctomycetota > Planctomycetia > Isosphaerales > Isosphaeraceae > Aquisphaera. Next base: position 2,660 of record JBAUOX010000953.1, read on the forward strand.
GCTGATCGACCGCGATCGGAACGGGCCGATTCCGCGGGTCAACCTCTCACTCAAGCTGTCGAGCTTGACCACCCACTTCGACCCGATCCATGCCGAGGCCACGCTCATGAGTGTGGCCGGCCGGCTGCGGCCGATTCTTCGAACGGCCCGCGAGCTGAACGCCTATGTTCATGTTGACATGGAACAGTATTCCTCCCGCGCCCTCACCTATGCGCTTTTCCGTCGGATTCTTGCCGAGCCCGAGTTCCGCGACTGGCCGGATGTCGGCATCGTGGTCCAGGCCTATCAGCCGCAGGCCGAGGCCGAGTTGCGTCTGCTGCTGGAGTGGGTTGAATCGCGGGGCGCGCCGATCACGATCCGGCTGGTCAAGGGGGCCTACTGGGACTACGAGGTCTTGACCGCCCGGCGGCTCGGCTGGCCCGAGCCGGTCTTCCTTCAAAAGTGGCAAAGTGACGCGATGTTCGAGCGTTGCACCAGGTTTCTGGTCGAGCATCATGAGAAGCTCCGCCCTGCCTTTGGCAGCCACAACATCCGCAGCCTGGCCCATGCGATCGCGGCCGCCGAGACGGCAGAGATTGCCCCCGCCGGCTTCGAGCTCCAGACACTGCACGGCATGGGCGACGTGATTCAGGCCGCACTGGTCGCCCGCGGCCACCGGGTGCGGGTTTACACGCCCTATGGGGCCATGTTGCCAGGCATGGCTTACCTGGTGCGCCGGCTGCTGGAGAACACGTCCAACGAGTCGTTCCTGAAAGCGAGCTTCGCCGAGCACGCGCAGATCGAGAACCTGCTGCGCAATCCCGAGGAGGTTGGAGCCATGGTGAGCCGGACAAGGCGGACGATCCCCCAGTCAGCGCCTCGCGCCGCGGAGCTGACCCCGTTCCGCAACGAGCCGGCGACCGACTTTGCCATCGCCGAGAATCGCCAGGCGATGACCAGGGCCATCGAGGAGGTCCGTCAGAAGCTGGGGCGAACCTATCCGCTCTTGATCGCGGGCCAGGAGATACGCAGCAATCTTCGCCTGCTCGATTCGCCCGACCCGAGCCGCAGTTCGCGCGTTGTCAGTCGCACGGCGGCTGCCACTGCCGAACATGCTCAGAAAGCCATCGCCGCGGCGCGTTCAGCTCTCCCGGCCTGGGCGGGCAAACCCGCCCGCGACCGCGCAGGGGTCCTGATCAAGGCGGCCGGAATCATGCGGCAGCGACGCTTCGAGCTGGCCGCCTGGGAGATCTTCGAGTGCGGCAAGCCCTGGCGCGAGGCCGACGCCGACGTCGCCGAGGCAATCGATTTCTGTGAGTTCTACGCCAGGGAGATGATCCGCCTGGCCGAGCCGCGCCGCCGCGATGTTCCCGGTGAGACCAACGCCTGCGAGCACCTTCCACGCGGCGTCGCCGTGGTCATTCCTCCGTGGAACTTCCCCCTGGCCATTCCTTGCGGCATGACCGTCGCGGCGCTCGTCACCGGCAACACGGTGGTGCTCAAACCGGCCGAGCAGTCGCCCGTGGTTGCCTGGCACCTCGTCCAGATCCTCATCGAGGCGGGCGTCCCGCCAGTTGCCCTCAGCTTCCTGCCCGGCCGGGGCGAGGAGGTCGGCCAGGCGCTGGTGAACCATCCCGACGTCGACCTGATCGCATTCACAGGATCGCGCGAGGTCGGCCTGCTGATCAACCGCCAGGCCGCCGACACCAGGCCAGGCCAGGACCATGTCAAGCGGGTCATCGCCGAGATGGGGGGCAAGAACGCGATCATCGTCGATGACGACGCCGACCTGGACGAGGCCGTCGTGGGCGTGGTGCAAAGTGCCTTCGGTTACTCCGGCCAGAAATGCTCGGCCTGCTCCCGGGTCATCGTCCTGGAGGGAATCCACGACGCCTTCCTGGCCCGGCTCGTCGAGGCCGCCCGGGCGATCAAAATCGGCCCGGCCGACCAGCCCGAGACTCTCGTAGGACCAGTCATCGACGCCGAGGCCCGCAAGCGTATCCTCGATTACCGCGGACTCGCGACGCAGGAAGGGCGGGTCGTCCTCGATGCGGATGTCGGCGAGCTGGCGGACCTCGGCACCTACGTCGGCCCCCTCATCGTGGCCGATGTCTCGCCACTTGCGCGGGTCGCCCAGGAGGAGATCTTCGGCCCGGTGCTGGCCGTTCTCAAGGCCAGAGATCTGGACGAGGCCCTGCAAATCGCCAACGGAACCCAGTATGCCCTCACAGGCGGCCTGTACTCGCGCAGTCCCGTGAATATCGACCGCGTCAAACGCGAATTCAAGGTCGGCAACCTCTACATCAACCGGGGAATCACCGGGGCCTCTGTCGATCGCCACCCCTTCGGCGGCTTCAAGCTCTCCGGCATCGGTACCAAGGCCGGCGGCTCGGACTACCTCCTCGAGTTTCTCCTGACCCGAAGCATCACCGAGAACACGATGCGCCGGGGTTTCGCTCCGGAGGAGCTCAACGAGGCCGAAACGCTGACCGCGGATAGTATATGAAGGCACAAAGAGTCGTTGATCTCACCTGAATCACCCCGTGCGCCGTTGACGGTTCCGGGGAGACGGCTGCCCTGTTCCGGAGCTGATCGGCCGGGCGAAATCAGCTCGAAACGGCTCTTCCAGGCTCTCGTAATCCCGGAATTGCATCCTTATCCCCAGGTGGCGGGTGTTGGTCCGGAAGACGAGTACTCCCGCGCCCTGGAGACTGACATCGGCGACCGTTCTGAGTTCGTACAACCGGCCGAACTGCGGGATCGTTCCCGGCTCGCAGTCGTGGAAGATCCGCTCGATCTCATCGGCGGTCGCCAGCTTGACCTCGCCCGGATCAAGCCCGAGCGCATGGCCGAGACGAGCCAGGTCGACGCGCGATGTTGCCGGCAAGACCGTCAGCAGGTAAGCCCCCCGCGCCTTGACCAGGACCGTCTTGGCCACACTTCGCCCGGGGATGTGCACACGCCCGGCAAGCCTCGTCGCTGATGACGCCGGACGGTGGAGAAAGGTCTCGAACCAGATGCGGCGGCTACGCAGATAATCCACGACGTACATGAGTTGTCACCTCCAAAAGATGGGTTTCCAGAGGTAATATACTA
>JBAUOX010000954.1:0-3089 GCA_049579985.1 Isosphaeraceae bacterium
GGGTCGGAAACCCCCCGGGCAAACTAGCCGGGCGCGGCTTCCGACCCCTTTTCGCTTGCGCTCCAGCCCTGGGGACGGATCAGACGGCCGTCCCCCGCACGTCTCCGCGCCTGTCAAAGGATGATATCGCCCGGGCCTGGTCCAGGTTCCCTGACGCAGGCTGGCCAGCGGCCTCAGGAGCGAGGTTGCGGGCGTCGCGCAGGGTGAAGCGGCTGCGCCCTACGCCGCTGGAGGTCAAGGAGGGCTATGTCACGAGCGTGGCCTTCGGGCCGGAGGGCAAGACCGCCGCCGCATAGAGCGACGGCGCGGGGTGGTGCTCTTCAACGCCGATCCCGCATCCTGGCGGGCGAAGGTGGGGAAGGTCGCCAACCGCAATTTCACCCATGCGGAGCTGGAAGCTCGGAACTGTAGGAGTTCGCCCGATGCGCAGTCTTTCATCGTCTCTGGTCAGTTGGGCTCGAGGTCGGGGCAGCCTCTTTCTGATGCTGCTGGCAATCGGCTCGACGTTCTGGTCCTTGCGATCGACGGCTGCGGAGCCGGAGCCCAAAGAACAGCCCTACGTTCTGGAAAGCTACTACAAGGCCCGGTGGGGACAGGCGGACGAGTTCATTCGCCTGTTCAAGAAGAACCATCTCCCCGTTCTCAAGAAACTGGCGGCGGACGGGCGGATACTGAAAATCTCCGCGGTCAAACCGAGGTACCACGCCACCGAGGACGGCCGGTGGGACTATCGCGTCACACTGGTCTTCAAGAGCCCCGCCGCGGCCATTGATTCCGTCTACGAGGACGCTGTGAAGAAACAGCTTTTCCCCGACCAGGAGACATTTCAGCGCGAGGAGCGGCGGAGGTTTGAGATTCTCGACGCGCACTGGGACCTCCCGACAGTCGATGTCGATCTCGAGCCGTGAGGGAGCCTGACGACGCAGGCCGGGACTGGGCAGGTGAAAAGTTGGTGTTGACAGAGTTGGAGGGACGATTTCGAGACGCGTGTTTTGTTGCGCGGGATGGAATGACGTCGCGAGCGATCCCTTTCCCTCCCTTGCGAAGGGGGGGTAGGGGGGGTGATGCGGGAGCCTTGGAAAGCGAAAACGATTCTTCTCGCCTCGCGAGAAGGATGCGAAAGGACTGAGAGGAAGAGAGCATGGGAAGACCTTGTGACTGGTCGTGCCGGGACCACCCCCCCTAACCCCCCCTTCGCAAGGGGGGGAAAACGGCGCAACGAAATCGGGATGAAAGCGCAGCTTGTGCAAGACCAACTTTTCACCAGCCCAGGCCGGGACTGCAACGCGTTCCTTTCGTGATCGGGAGCCATGCCATGGTCCGCCTTGATATCATCGTGCCGGACGAGATCCTGCCGAATCTCCCCCGCCGTCCCATCGACCGGCCCCGCGCCACCCGGCTGTGGACTCAGCCAGAGAGAACCGGCCAGTTCTCCCGACTGCCTGCCCGGTTGTGACGAGGCGCCATCCCGGATCAGCGTGGCAGCCGGGGAGCCAGCTCAGCCCGGGCCCAGGCGCGGAGCCGGCGGGCCCAGGCGCACTCGTCGCTTGAGTCCTCTTCGACCACCCACCGCCGGACCTCCTTGGCACGAATCGCCAAGAACGCGCTGCCCTCGACAGGGTGAAAAGATCCGTCCTCACCCAATCTCTCGATGATGACCTCCTCGCGTTCGCCGTCGAACCGCCAGACCTCCGACACCTTCAGAGCGGCATAGATCCCCGGCCGGTCGATCTTCGAAGGTGAGACGTCCACTTCGATGCCAAGGTCGGGATTGGGATAGTCGGCGATCCTCTTCGATCGCCGCGCCCTCGCCCCGGCCACCGCCGCCAGCTTATCGGCTCCGAAAAAGTAGCATTCGTCCGACTCCAAGCCGCGAGCGACCTCAGGCCGTTTCCATGTCGTCTGCCCCGCGCTCTTATAAGGGATCTCCAATTCCTGCGCAATCGCCTCCACCAGTTGGCCGAACAGCTTCTTGTCTCCATCGTGAAGCGCGCTGGGGGACATGATCTCGACGTCCTTCCCATCGTAATCGACGTGGATGTTGGCTCCCTCCGGGATCGAGTCGACGAGCTGCTCATAGAACGGCCAGTCCACGCCGCGGATCACGACCCTCGCGTCGGGTTCAGACGTCATCAGGTACAGGTCTTCCAGGCTGGGGACCGATCCAGGGGCGGCCACAAGAGTTGGGGAAGGCACCGCCGAGGAGCTGGTCGTTGTCGAGCTCATTTTGCCTCCAGAGCGTGGCGGGCAAGGAAGGTTGATCCGCCTCCCTCCAAACTTACCAGAGATCGCCGGCGTTCGCTTGGCGTTTTCTGAGCGAATGATGAGCCGATCACCGGCGCAGGCTTCGAGTGCTAAGTCTGGGCTTCGACACAGGTCTACTGGGCGCTGACGGCGCCCCGGTATACCATGACCATGGCGGGTGCAGCGAAGACCAGCGGCTGGAGGCCACAGTGAATCAAGCAGAGCTGCGGCAAATGGCGAACGAAAGAATCAAGGACGCAAAAGCACTGATCGATGGCAAACGCTGGGAATTTGCCTATTATGCGGCCGGGTACGCCGTGGAGTGTGCGCTGAAATCGTGCCTGCTCGCACGAATGATATACACGGGGTGGGTTTTCGATGATGATGTAAAGAAGAAGGTTGACGACTGCCGCACACACGAGTTCTTGAAGTTGATTCAGATCGCCGGACTCTGGGATGAGCTGAACAACGCCCTGAAGACCAGTCTTGCGGCGGGCGATGAGTTCGTTGGAAATTGGGATACGGTCAATCTTCAACGACACGACACAGGGCTAAAAGAATTGCTCGTCCTGGTAGGATCGGCCATGGTAGCGCAATCGACCAGATGGACATGAAAATCATGGAACCACAGAGATCACAGAGATCACAGAGAGAAGAACACGGAGAGGCTCGAAGGAAGGGAACATGATTGAACAGGATCAGATCAACAGGATCACAGAGAGAATCATCGGGGCTGCGATCGAGGTTCATCGGGCGCTTGGACCTGGGTTGCTCGAATCGACCTATCACGCGTGCCTCGCCCACGAATTGAGGCAGCAAGGGCTCGAGGTGGAAAGAGAGAAGGA
>JBAUOX010000955.1:0-2951 GCA_049579985.1 Isosphaeraceae bacterium
GCCAGGTTAATATCAATTGAGAGACCTGGCGACGCGGAGCAAGGCCTCCGCCGCGCGCCCGGTAAGGCCCACCTCGCAGCGATCTTCTCCCGGAAGGCTGGGACCAGGGAGCGGGTCGTACGAGCGACCGGGTCCGCATCTGGATTGCTCTTGATTCTCTTGCGACATTTCGAACGACTGTCATGGCACCAATGAAGACTGCAACGCGGCAGGGTTTTCGCACCGAGTACGCCTATCGCGACCGCACCCTGATCGTCGGCCGCGGCAGCCCGTTGCCCCCGGGTGCCAACCCCATGAGCAACGGGGTCAACTTCGCCCTGATCTGCCGGCATGGCACCGCGGTCTGGCTGGTTCTCTCCGAGCCATGCGAGGGCGAGGTCCTGACCGAGATCCAGCTTGATGACCTGTACAATCGAACTGGAGATCACTGGCATGTCCGCGTGGACGGGCTGCCGGAGGAGTTTTGTTACGGTTATCGCGTCGATGGACCCAAGGACAATGGGCATCGGTTTGATGCCAGGAACATCCTGCTGGATCCCTATTCCCGAGCGATTTCCTGCGGGCGGCCATGGGGGACAGGCGGCAACCCGCCCCGGCGCAGTTTGATGAACGAGTCGATGACCGAGCGCATTGGCGTCATCAACCCTCGCATCCCGCTCGAGGATACGATCATCTACGAGCTGCACGTGCGCGGCTATACGATCGACCCGTCTTCCGAGGTGCGCCATCCCGGGACGTTCGAAGGCCTTTCCGAGAAGATCGACTACCTGAAGTGGCTGGGGATCACGGCGGTCGAGCTGCTGCCGGTGGACGAGTTCGACGAGAACGATTGCCCGTTCGTCAGCCCGCTGACTGGTGAGCGGTTGAAGAATTATTGGGGCTACAATCCGATCTCCTTCGGCACACCGAAAGCGGCCTATGCGCAGTACCCTGAGCGGTCGGAGCCCTGGGACGAGTTCTGCGATATGGTCGGCGCATTTCACCGCCGCGGGATCGAGGTCATTCTCGATATCGTGTTCAATCACACGGCCGAGGGCGGAGTGGAGAATGGGCCGACCTACAGCTTCCGCGGCCTGGACAATTCGCTCTATTACATGCTCGACGAGCACGGCCGCTGCCTGAATTTCTCGGGCTGTGGCAACACGTTCAACAGCGATCACCCGGTCGTTCGCGACTATCTGATGGCGTGTCTGCGGAACTGGGTCGCCGAGGCCGGGGTCGATGGCTTTCGCTTTGACCTTGCCTCGGTCTTTGGCCGCGACCGGCGGGGCAAAGTGCTCGTCAATCCACCGATGGTGCATCGCATGTCCGAGGATTCGCTGCTCTACGGCACCAAGCTGATCGCCGAGCCCTGGGATGCGGCAGGGCTGTACCAGGTGGGGACGTTCCCGGGTGGAGCGAGGTGGTCGGACTGGAATGGCCGCTATCGCGATGATGTTCGCAGGTTCTGGCGAGCCGAGCCGGGCATGACCTCGGCGCTGGCCACCCGGATCTGCGGCAGCGCCGATCTGTACAAAGGGCGCGGACCACTGCACTCGATCAACTTCCTCTGCTGCCACGACGGGTTCACGTTGAATGACCTGGTCTCCTACAACCTCAAGCACAACGAGGCCAACGGCGAGGGAAACCGGGACGGCAGCGATGCCAACTTGAGCTGGAACTGCGGAGCGGAGGGACCGACGAAGGATCCCGCGGTCATCCGCATTCGCGAGCGGCAAGTGCGCAACCTGATGGCAACGCTCCTGGTCTCACAAGGAATTCCCATGATCCTGGGGGGAGATGAGTTCCTCCGCAGTCAAAACGGCAACAACAATGCCTGGTGCCAGGACAACAGCACAAGCTGGGTGGACTGGTCGCTGAAGGACCGGAACGCCGGCTTCCTGCGGTTCGTGCGGAACATGATCGCCTTTCGCAAGGCTCACCCAGTGCTCCGCCGGCGGACCTTTTTCACGGGCGGCGCGGCGGGAGGACCACCTGAGATCCTCTGGCATGGTGTCCAGCCGGCGCATCCCGATTTCTCCGGCACCAGTCGTGCGCTGGCATTTGCCCTCGACGGACGGTGCAGCGACCGCCAAGGGTTCGTCGACTGCGACATCTATGTCGCCATGAATAGCGGGTGGAATCGGCTTGACTTCCGGATCCCTGCTTCGCCCTCGGGCCGCCCGTGGCGCAGGGTTGTCGATACGGCTCTCCCCTCTCCTGAGGATTTCCTGGAGATCGACCAGGGCCCGCGAATCTCGATCTGGCACACCTACTGCGTCCAGGAGCGCTCGATGATCATCCTGGTCTCCGAGCCTGAAGAGGGGAGCGCGGGAACATCCGCAGAGAGCTAGAGCTCCCCGACAAGGACTCGAACCTTGAACCTAGCGGTTCACAGCCGCTCGCTCTACCGATTGAGCTATCGGGGAATATGCCCTGAAGCATACCGGCGATCCCGGCGAGACTCAAGGGCAAACGACGGCAGGGAAACCGAGGAAAGTACCAAGAGCGCAACAGGAAGCGTCAATGGACATGAACCATCGCGTGTCCCGTGCCATCGTCAATCGATGCAAGATTTCGAGCAGAGGGTCAACCCACGGCCCGGTATCTACGAAGCGCGTGCGACCTTCTCGTGCTGCTCGATCGCTTTCTCGAGGATACCCACGATCAGAGCGTTCAGCGAAGCTTTATCATCTTTCGCCCAGCTCGCGAGCTGCTCATGCAGCACGGGAGGCATGCGGATCTGGAAGTGGACGACTGTCTCAGGCATGGAACAGACTCCTCGACATCGTGAAAAACAATCCGAAGAAACCGATCAGCACGCTGAGTACCGAAGTCTCAAGTCCTGACCAGTTCTCGGCAAGCAAAAAACCATACGAACCATTTTACCCGAAATCCTGCGAGAACTTTGTAGGCGCTCGCCAGTTGGTGCGCGCGTCTGGGTAGGTTGCAGCGGTTGCGCACCGTAAAAT
>JBAUOX010000956.1:0-7435 GCA_049579985.1 Isosphaeraceae bacterium
CCGGTTTGATGAGCGGGGTGTGGAAACGGAGCATGGCCAGACGCTAAGGCACCGGCAATCGAAAGAGCCGGCAACAGTCTATGCTGGTCCTAAACCACCGCGCCACACCTCGACTCTACATCGCCCGTTTGCGAGGAGAAGGAGCCTCGGGAACATGCACGTAAACGCTTGATGCAAGCGGCTTGTGGGGTTAAGCAGGGGCTATTCAGTGACGTCCCTTCTTCTTTCCCCGTCCCTTTTTCCCCCCCTCCCTGCTGTTCCGTTCATGCCGAAACCAGATGCGACAGCGTTACAAACTCATACCCTTGTTCGCACAGCCTGGGAATGAGCCCATCCATGGCGCGAACCGTCTGACTCTTGTCCCTGTCGAACCGTCCCACGTAACCGTCGTGCAGAATGATGATGGAGCCCGGTTGAACCCGCCGCAGCACTCTCCAGGTTATGATTTCAGGGCCCGGCCAGGCGACATCGACTGGGTACACGTCTCCCACCACGGCGCGATACCCCAACTGTTCCGCCGTGTCGAGGGCGCGCTCGGTGAATAAGCCGTTCGGTGGACGGAGAAAAACGGATTGGACGTTCAACAGATCGGCGATCAACTGATGAGTGGACGCCAGTTCATTCCTGATACTAGCTTTGGATAAGAAGGGCAGGCTTCGATGGTTATACGTATGATTGCCGACTTCGTGTCCTTCCTGGACGATGCGACGGCCGATTTCCGGGTGTCTTTTCAGGTTTCGACCGATCAGAAAGAAAGTTGCCGAAACACAATGCTCCGCCAATTTCGTCAATAACAGCGGAGTGTACTTTGGATTAGGCCCGTCATCAAAGGTAAGGGCGATCTTCTTTTCCTTGGTCCTTACCGAACAGAGCACTCGCTGCGTAAGAAGGGGTATCCACCTCTCCGGACCGATAGCATAGGCTATGCAGCCATACAAGTTCGCCAGCGTTCGGATCGGATTCATGGGTGACCGTAATTGAAATGGTTCAGCGGGAAATGGAATTTTCAGGGTTGAGAGACGTCGAATTTCCGGTTTCGTACCAATCCCGAAAGGGAAAGACAGGGCGGCATCGTGCCGCCCTCTCCGGTCTTGGCTCCTGGGTCGGCGCTCGGGTGGCGTCCCCGCGTTGCCCTATCCTCCGCCCAAGTCTCCTCAGTGTACCCCGGAGCACTGCGACCGTGCAAATCCCTCCTTCTCGGACCTGGCTCGCCGCTGGGCGTTGGCCGTCGCCAGTTTCTGCTTTCGTGCGGCCCAGATTGCCTCGGCCCGACCTGCCAGCTTGTCGGCAAGGTTGTAAGAGGGGATTGTATGACTTTCCCGGGGCAAGAGTGACCCATGGTGGTTCATTCTAACTGCGGAGACCGGACATGGCGCAACCGAATTCTGGCAATTCTCTCGGATTGACCCAAGCCGAGCGCTCAGCGGGGTTATCCAAGCGACGCTGGAACCTGGCCTTGGACCATCGTGCTTGCGCGGTGCGGATGGGAATGCGCCAGCTTGCTCCATCTGGCCTTCTGCACGGCGAAGTAGAGGACCGGCAAGAAGACGTCGATGACCTCGTCGGCGACGAGCAGCCCGCCCAGCACGGGGGCGGCCATGGGCCGGATGACCTCGGCACCGACCCCGGTGGCCCACAGCATGGGCGCGATCGAGAGGATCGCCGCGCCTTCGGTGAGGAGCTTGGGCCGGAGTCGGTGCACGGCGCCCTCGAGGATCGCCTGACGGAGATCCGCGATCGACGTGACTCGTGCCAGGCCGCCGCGTTCCTCGATCGCCTCTCGGAGGTAGACGAGCATGACGACGCCGGTCTCTACCGCCATGCCGAAGCAGGCGATGTAGCCGACCCAGACGGCCACGCTGAAAGGAAAACCGAAGAGCCACTGGAAGATTGCTCCCCCGGCCAGCGCTCCCAGGACGCTCGTCATCACGAGCAGGGTGTCGACCACGCTGTGATACGTCAGGTAGAGGATCAAGACAATCACGCCGATGACGGCGGGGAAGACGAGCTGGAGGGTCTTCCGTGCCCGCACCTGGTGTTCGAACTGACCGGACCACTCGATGTACATGCCGGTGGGGAGTTTGACCTTCTGCTCCACCGCGCGCTGGGCTTCCTCGACGAAGCCGACCTCGTCGCGATCGCGGACGCTTGCCTGAACATAGGAGCGGAGCCGGCCGTTTTCGCTCTTGATCATGGAGGGGCCTTCAACGACCCGCACATCGGCCACCTCGGCCAGGGGAATCTGGAGCGGTGGAGAAGCGCTCGATGCCGCGGGTGAGGAGCCCTCGCCCATTCCAGCGGAGCTCCCCATGCCCGCCCCTGGGTCAGCCATCGGCGCGCGGGCCGAGACCAGGATCCGTTTCAGGCTTTCCAGATCGTCACGAAAGGCTCGGGCATAACGCACTCGCACGGGGTAACGCTCTCTCCCCTCGACGGTCATCGTGAGGGGCTTGCCTCCCATGGCGACCTCGACCACGTCCTGGATGTCGCCGATCTGGATGCCATAGCGGGCTGCTTTCTTGCGGTCAATCTGGATATCAATATATCCCTTGCCGACGACCTGGTCGGGAACGACGTTCGACGCGCCCCGTATTCCACGGAGGACGGTGGAGATCTCCTGGCTAACCTGCTGGATCTGGTCGAGGTTCGCGCCGAAGACCTTGACGCCGATCGGTGATCGCACGCCTGTCGAGAGCATCTCGATGCGGTTGATGATCGGCTGGGTGAAGATGTTTCCCCAGCCCGGCATCTGCAGCGCGGTCCCCATTTCCGCGACCAGGTCGTCCTTGGTTTTCTGCCAGAGCAAGAGCTTGTCGGAGAAGGGTTTTTCGAGGGCGGACCGAAGGCTCTGGAGTTCCTCCGAGGTTGCCTCCCGAGCCGCGAGCTTCCGCTCGCGTCCCAGCCGGTTCAACTCCTCGATCGCCGCCCAGGTTGCAGCCCCGACAGTACGGTCAAAAAGCTCCCAGTTCAGGTGGATGGTTCGCTCTCGGAGCCGTTTCTCATGGGCGGCGATCAGATGATCGGTGACCCGGGTGAACAGGTTGGACGGCCTGGCGCCGAGGACATTGCCCACGGCCTCGCCGGCTTGCTCGAGCGGGGTGGGGGTGGGGTCCAGCAGGTCAAGCCGATCACGGAGTGCTCCCACCTTGACGAGCCTGGGGACGGCGTCGTGAACCAGGGCCGAGACATCGTCGAAGAGGGGTTCCAGCGCGACGTGGCCGCCATGCGTTGCCGCAAGCGATTCCACCAGTGCCGTTCGCTCATCCGCTGTGAGCGGGCGGATGACATCGCGCCGGTCCAGCCGCCTGAGGAGGTCGTCCAGAGCGTCACCGACGAGGGCTCGGCCCAGTTCCGGCCGGAACTCGGCCAGCCGCAGCATCGCCAGGTCGCGCAGGGCGACGTCGACCCGCGTCTCAACCTCCGTGGCCGCCTCGTTGAGCAGGGTCCGCCGGTCACTCGAAGGGTCGGAACGGAGAATTCCCCTGGACTCCATCGCGCTCAGAACAGCTCCCGTCTGCGCCAGAGCGTCCTCAAACTTGAGCTTGCGCTTGGGCCAGAGCTCGTGCTCCCGAAGGTTGATCACCGTTTCGACCATGTCCAGCGGCGACGGGTCGGTCGCTGTCTCGGCTCGCCCCGCCTTGCCGACGACCTGCCAGACTTCGGGGAAGGTGCGGAGGATCGCGTCGCGAGCCTTCAAGTCGTCCGCGACTTCGGTGATGCTCGCTCGGGGAACGGTGGTGGGCATGTCGAGGATGCTTCCCTCGTTCAAAGCGGGCATGAACTCGCGCCCGAGCCGGGTCGAGGCGACGTAACCCAGGCCGACAATGATGCTGAACAGCCAGATCACCAGTCCCGGCCGGTCCATCAGCCAGGACAGCATCGGCTTGAAGATTTCGATCATCGTCCTGACCAGCCGGTTCTCGTCCTCGGACCGGATCCGACCCTTGAGAAAGATCGGGATCAATGCCGGGACCAGGGTGATCGAGAGAATCGCCACTCCGATCAGTGCAAAGGTCTTCGTGAAGGCCAGGGGGTGAAACAGCTTTCCCTCGCGTCCGGTCAACGCGAAGACGGGCAGGAACGAGAGGATTGTGATCAATACCGAGAAGAAGATCGGGCGGCCCACCGTCCGGCAGGCGGGAATCACGATGTCCGTGATGTCGCCGGTGACACGTTCGCGTCCAAATCGGCGCGAGAGGTGATGCGCCGCGTTTTCCGCCATCACCACGGCCTGATCGATGAGGATCCCGATGCTGATGGCGATGCCGGCCAGGCTCATGATGTTCGACGACATGCCGAACAGGCGCATCATCAGGAAGCTGAAGAGGATGGCCATCGGCAGCGTGATCGAGACGATGAAGGCCCCGCCGAGGTGACCCATCACGACCAGAATGGCGATCGTGCAGACGATCAGCTCCTCGCGGACGGTACCGCTCACGGTCTCAATGGCCCGGTGGATCAGTGGAGTCCGATCGTAGAATGGCACGATCCGGACACCCTCGGGCAGGCCCGCCTGAAGGGCGGTGATTTTCTCCTTGATCTGCTGAGTGACGGCCAGCGGGTTCCCGCCGTAGCGCATCATGACCACTCCCCCGACGACCTCCTTGCCGTCCTTTTCCAGGACGCTGCGGCGAAATGACGGACCGACCTGGACAGCGCCGAGGGTCTCCACGTAGATCGGAGTGCCGTTCCGCTGGGTGACTACCGTGTCGCGGATGTCGTCGAGGTTCTGGATCCAGCCGACCGAGCGGATCAGGTACTCGGCGTTCCCTTGATGGATCACCCGGCCGCCGACGGCCGAGTTCGACCGGGCGACGGCGGAGTAGACCTCACCCAGGCTGATGCCGTAAGCGCGGAGCTTGTTGGGGTCGAGGTCGATCTGGTATTCCTTGGGAGCGCCGCCGACGGAGGCGACTTCCGCCACTCCCGGCACGCTGTTGAGCTGGTAACGAACATACCAGTCCTGAATGGACCGCAGCTCGCTCAAGTCCCTGCCGTCCCCCTCGACCGTGTACCAGAAGATCTGGCCGACAGCCGTGGCGTCGGGGGCGAGGTAGGGAATCACACCCGGGGGAAGGAACGTGGAGGCGATCGACAGCCGCTCGAGCACGCGGGTGCGAGCGAAGTAGTAGTCGGTCGCCTCGTCGAAGATGATCGTGATCATCGAGAAGTTGAACTCGCTCGACGAGCGGACGACCTTGACGCCGGCCAGCCCCTGAAGGTTGACCGACAGGGGGTAAGTGATCTGGTCTTCGATCTCCTGGGGGCTGCGGCCCATCCAGTCCGTGAATACGATGACCTGGTTTTCGGACAGGTCGGGAATGGCATCGACGGGCGTGGTCGTCATGGCACGGACGCCGGCGATACCAAGCACCAGGGCCGCCAGGATGACGAGATAACGGTTGCGGATCGACCACTCGATGATCGACTCGATCACGACAAGCCTCCGTTTCTTCGCTCAATGGCTGTGTGCCGTCCCGGTCGGGGCAGCGGCGGAGCGGTTTTGGGCCGGGCTTGTCTGGCCGGCGTCGGGGGCTTTCGCGGGCGCCGTCACTGCCGTCGGGTTGAGCCGGCTTTCGGCGTCGATCAGGAAGGCGCCGGCCGCCGCCACCTTGTCGCCCGGCGCGAGACCGTCAAGAACGGGATAGCGGTCGCCGATTCGGGGGCCGAGAACGACCTGTCGGCCTTCGAAGACACCTGGTTGGGCTTCGACATAGACCACCTTGCGATCACCGCTGTCGATCACCGCCGTTTCGGGCACTGAGAGGACGCCGTTGGCAGGCGGAGAGAGAACCGCCAGGTACCTGGCCGGTTCGGCCTTCAACTTGGGCGGGCAGCCGGCACAGCAAACCCAGATCTTCCTTTGCTCGACTTCGACCGAGATCGGATCGCCCATGGAGCCCAGCTTCGCCTTTGTGACCGGACAGATCTTCTGCTCCTCGGGCGTCAGGCTCGCCTTCCGTATTGATCTCCCCGAAGACTTGGCGTCAGTCCTCGATGCCTGAAACAAGGGTGAGCCGGCGACCGGGGTCTTCAGGGTGACGGTCGCGTACATGCCAGGCCGAAGTTTGAGGTCGACGTTGGGCAGGTCGTAGCGGACGTTAACGGTCCGTGTGGTCGGGTTGAGTACCGGGTCGATGAACGCGACCTTCCCTCGGAAAACCTCGCCGGGGTAGGCGTTCACGGTGGCCTCGACCGTTTGACCTTCCCGCACATTAGCGAACTGATCCTCGTAAATCTGGGCTTGGACCCAGACGTGGGAGAGGTCCGCGACCTCGAACATCGCCTCACCCTCGGTCACGTACTGGCCTTCAACAATGTTTTTCCGAACCACGAAGCCACCAAGGGGCGCGAGGATGGGCGCACGGTATTCCGCTTTGCCTTTCGCCAGGATCTCATCAACCTGCTTCGGAGTGATTCCCCAGAGGGCAAGCTTGTCACGGGCCAAGGCGACCAGGTCGCTCTTGGTGCCCTGGAGTGACTGGCCGAGGGGAGTCTGAGCGTTCGACCGCTCGATCGAGGTACTCTGAGCGAGTAAGAGCTCGCGCGTCGCCTGATAGAGTTCCGGGCTGTAGAGTTCGGCCAGTGGATCGCCTACCTCCACAAAGGTGCCAGTGAAATTGACGAAGAGTTTCTCGACCCGTGCCATCCCCTTGATCTTGGAGGAGATGCGTGCCAGTCGCCGTTCGTCGAAAGTGACATATCCGACAGTCGTCACACTCTCGCTCATCGGCGAGTAAGCGGCTTCGACCGTTCGGATGCCCGCCTGGGCGATCCGGAAGGGGGCGAATTGGATCCGGGCCGTCACGCCTTCGGGAAGGGATTGCTTCTCTCCCTTGGGCCGCTTGGACAGGGGCATGCCGCAGATCGGACAGTTGCCGGGCTCATTCTGCACGACGCTGGGATGCATCGGGCAATAGAACTCAACGCCAGCGGACACGGCGGCATGTTCCGCCGCGGGCCGGTTCCACTTCTCGTAATAGTTCCAGATCGTATCCCAGTAGCCAAAGACCAGGCCTGTCGCGGCCATCAAGGCGATGAATCGCAGCCGCAATTCAACCACCTTGACCACCATGCGGAACTTCTGCCACCGCGTCAGTGGTCGTTCTTCGCCCAGGATGGGATCGGGGCTGATATCTTCGAAATGTTCGCTATGAGAATGGTCCTGCGAAGACATGATTTTTCGCTCCCGTGACCGCCCCGAGATGGCTCACTCGAAGCGGGATCATCCGCCGGCAAGAGATTGGGTACGTGGGATGGGCTTGGGGGCGCCAGCATGACAGCCCGGTGCGAACCGAGTACGTTGAACGCCCGGCGGAGCTGAGGCACGGTGGCCTCGGAGGGGGCGATTCAGATCAGAAGGCGCGCAGTGCGAAGATAGAGAGGTAATTTGGGCTGGCTGCCTGTTGTGAGGCTGGCTCGGACAGTCGTGACT
>JBAUOX010000957.1:0-2116 GCA_049579985.1 Isosphaeraceae bacterium
ACCCGCGACCTGCCCCGGGGACCCCACGGGACCTACCCGGGCAGGCTCTCCGACCGGATCAACTGAAACAATATCAGCAACTCATTTGCTTAGGGATGCGTGATCTCTTTGCGGATCATGAAATCACACGATCAGCCGATCAATCGGTCTATCTTGAATTGGAGAATTGATCATGCCAATGGGGATTTTGTTCTGGGTTTTGATGATCCTCTGGTTCGTTTTCGGATTTCTTGCCGGTAGGTCGGGGTGGGAGTTCTGGGGTGATCATGCTCTTACCTTCGTTCTCTTCGCCCTATTGGGCTGGAAGTGTTTCGGGAAACCAATTCAGGGGTGAGCCATGACACTCGAAGAAATTGGGAAGCAGCACAATCTTAAGGGAACGAGGCGGTACTTCGCATGAAGAATAGCATGACAGTGAACTCGAACGGCCCCTCCGTTGGTCAGTGCGAGTGGGCGGCCCCGGAGCGGGTGCGCCGGGCCACGCTGCGACGCGACGGGCCCCGGGACGTCGAGTTCCTGCGCCGCTGCGCGTGGGAGATCGGGGAGCGGCGGGCAGCCGAGCGGTACGCGCCGCAGGTGAACCACGTCGGTCTGGCCATGGTCAACCCCACGCAGGGATTCATCCACTGGCATCTGTCTCCCGGATGGGTCGAGCAGGCCCGCGAGCGGCGCCGGGACTTCTGGCACCACAGCCGGATGGTCGTGCGGCTCTACGATGTCTCCTACATCCACTTCACCGGGCTGAATGCCCACCGCATCCAGGACAACACCCTCCCCGCGCTGTGCGGGCACATGTTCTTCCCGATGCCGGGGGGCGCGGGGAGCTGGCAACTGGCGGAGGTGGGCTTCCTGCTCCGCAACGGCGAGTTCCTCCCCGCGGCGCGGTCGCAGGTCGTGCAGTTCGCACGCGAATCGGCCTCGCCGCACTGCGACCACACCGCCCTGTGGGTGGACCACGAGCGGCACGTGGAGGAGGTCGGCAACGTCTGGGACCAGGAGAAGTTCCTTGCGGAGCGGAACACGCCGCGGCTTCGCTCGCCCCTGCGGATCGGCTCCTTCGCGTTCGAGTCGCTGGCCTCGGGTCAGGATACCGGGCTGGCCCGGTTCGTCTCCGAACTGGCCGCCGCCCAGTGCGCCCTCGGCCACGAGGTCCACGTGTTCGTCCCCGCCGCCGGCGAGTTCACCGCGGACTTGATGCGTGGGGACGTACATTACCACCCGCTGCGCGTCCCTCCGACCGAGAGCTGCCTGGAGGCCGCGCGCGAATTCGCGCTCTCCGCCGCGCAGGCCCTCGACGAGTTCCCCCCGTTCGACCTGATCAACTTCCACGAATGGATGACCGGGTACGCGGGCTGGTATGGGGCGCGGCCGGCGGTTGCCGCACTCGGCTCGATCGAGGCGACCCGCCGGGGCGACGCGCCGCCCACCGAGGAATCGCAGGAGATCGAGCAGGTCGAGCGAGAGGTGGCCCAGTCGGCGCGGTGCCTGCTGGTGCCTCACGGGCTCTGGTCGCGGGCCGTCGAGGAGCTGGGGCCCGACCGCGCGCGGGTGCACGGGTTCTCGATGGAGGGCCGGCCGCCCGACGATTGGGAGGCGCCGCTCGACTTCGGGCAGGTCAAGATGGAGGTCGGGATCGGCCCGCTCGACCGGATGCTCCTGTACGTCGGGCCGCTCGAGCACGCGGCCGGGGTCGACCTGATGGTCGAGGCCCTGCCCGTCGTCCTGCAGCGGATGCACAACGTCCGCCTCGCCTTCGTGGGCGCTGGGAACCTCGCGGCCGCGCTCGACTCCCGCGCCCACCAGCTCGGGGTGGCACACGCCGTGCGTCTGCTGGGCCACGTCGAGCTCTGGCAACTGTCGCGGCTGCTCCGCGCGGCGGAGGCGCTAGTGCTGCCGTCGCGCTACCGGATCCCGTTCGACGACGCCGTGGTGGACCTCGCCCGCAAGGCCGGCCGCCCGGTGATCACAACGCACGGGGGGCCGGCGCACCTCGTGCGCCATGAAGAGAATGGCATACTTACGTATGACAATCCCGGCTCGATGGTCTGGGCCATGGACCGCGTCCTGGGCGACCCGGCCAACGCGGAGCGGATGGGGCGCAACGGCCGGCGCCACG
>JBAUOX010000958.1:0-2597 GCA_049579985.1 Isosphaeraceae bacterium
GTGAAGGCCCTTGGTAGAATCCATGACCAAGATCGCCCAGTGGCGAGGCCAAAGTCGGCCGGGCCTCCGGCTGGCTTGATTTTCGACGAGATTTTACCGATCCGGCGGCCTTTCCATGGCCCCGGGGAGCCATGCCGATGGCCGATCAATCGACCTCGCAACCGCGCAAAAAGCTGTACATCGAGACGGTCGGCTGCCAGATGAACGTGCTGGACAGCGAGCTTGTCGTCGCTCGGCTGCGCGAACAGGGGTACGAGCTGACAACCGAGATCGACCAGGCCGATACGATCCTCTACAACACGTGCTCGGTCCGGCAGCACGCCGAGGACAAAATTTACAGCGCTCTGGGGCGGATCAAGCACATCAAGCGGCGCAGGCCGGAGGTGTCGATCGGCGTGCTGGGATGCATGGCCCAGAAGGATCAGGAGCAGATCCTCAAGCGCGCTCCGCATGTGGACTTGGTCGTCGGACCAGGTCAGCTTGCACGAGTGCCCCAGCTTCTTTCTCGTGCCAGGGAAGTCGGGTCGCCGCAGCTCGCCGTCAGCCTCGACCGCGACGCCGGATCGCGAGCAACGATCACGGCCAGCTTCGAGGGCTATGACGCCGACCGCGAACCGGCAATGCGACCCAGCCCGTTTCAGGCGTTCGTCCGGGTGATGATGGGTTGCGACAAGTTCTGCACCTATTGCATCGTCCCGTCGGTCCGTGGTCCCGAGCAAAGCCGGCCGCCAGCCGCAATCCTGGGCGAGGCCCGGCTGCTTGTCGACCAGGGAGTCAAGGAGATCACGCTCCTGGGACAGACGGTCAACAGCTACAAGTATCGCGAGCCCGATGGGCGGATCACCCGGCTTTCCGACCTGCTCTCCAGGATCGGCGCGCTGCCCGGCATCGAGCGGATCAAGTTCATCACGAGCTTCCCCAACGACATGACCGTTGACCTGCTGCAGGCCGTCCGCGATCTTCCCGTGGCTTCCCGATACATCCATGTTCCCGCGCAGAGCGGGTGCGACGCGGTACTCAGGCGAATGAAGAGAATGTATACGGTTGGTTTCTATGAAGACATGCTCGCTAGAATGCGTGAAACGGTACCAGGCGTGGCGGTCTCGAGCGACTTCATCGTCGGCTTCTGCGGCGAGACCGAGGAATCGTTTGAGCGCACGGTGCGCCTGGTGGAGCGAGCGAGGTTCAAGAACAGCTTCATCTTCAAATACAGTCCCCGGCGGGGGACGAAGGCGGATGAGCTGTTCCCCGACGACGTTGCCGAGGAGGTGAAGAAGCGGCGGAACAACGATCTTCTGGCCGTGCAGACGGCCATCAGCTTGCAGGACAATCGCGAGTACATCGGCCGCGAGGTGACTGTCCTGGTTGAAGGGCGAAGCCGATCCACGACCCGGCGTGAAGGATGGGACGGCGTCGACCAGTTGACCGGCCGAACGTCGTGTGATCGGATCGTGGTTTTTGAAGGACAGCAGCGGCTGGTCGGGCGATCGATCCAGGTTCGGGTCGAGGACGCCAGCGCGGTGACCCTCTTCGGTGAGGCGCCGACTACCGATCGGATCGAGGCGGCGGTGTAATGTGAAGCGAGAGCTGATGCCGAGCCAGCTCCAAGAGCTGGTGCAATGCTGGATGGCTTGGGGTGGGATCGATGAGGCTCTGGCGCCGACTCTCGAGGCGCTGGATGCCGGCTTCGGCACGACAGCCGAGCCGTTGCGGCCGGGCGTCGATCCCCGGGAGATCGCCGCCTGGGAGCATCGCCACGGCTACCGCTTGCCGGCGGGACTGCGAGCCTGGCTGATGCTCTCCAACGGGCTGTATCTTCGGGGGCCGATCATCCACCCGATCTCGGCCATCGGTCCCATGGTCATCTTCTCGCGAATCCACGATCTGCTGGTGCAGCCTGAGAGCTGGTTCGAGCTGGGAAACCCCAACGTCGAGACCATATGCATCGACCTTGCCTTTCGGTGGCCCGGCGGCGGCTACCCGGTGTTCACCTCGGGCGATGCGGCCTCGCCAAGCGTGCCCAGGATCATTGCGCGAAGCTTCGAGGAATGGCTCCTCGATCTGTTGCGCCATGGCGGCCGGGAGTACTGGCTCGACTCCGACTTCGTCGATCTCGGTGATCCGTGGCAGGCGCATCGCCGCTATACGCCGCAGCCGGACTTGCCCGACCGGCTCCGCCCGTTTGCCCGACAGATCCTGCCGCTGATGCAGGCCCGGGTCGAGGAGCGCGAGATCGCCCAGGTTCTGGGCCTGACCCATGGCGACGTCGAACTGCTGTTCCGCCACCTTCAGCACATTGCCCCCGATCTGACGCCGTCCTGACGAACCTGATGTTTATCGGTTCACGCATCGTACTCTAGGTATACCGGGTGACATCGAAGACGATCGGTGGACAATGCCCACCCTAGCGGGCAGATCGGTGGGCAATGTCCAGCCTACCGGGCAGCCGGTGGCCAGGAAGATTCCGCTGATGAACGCCGACGGGTTTCTGAGCTATCGCGACAAGCCCGAGCTGCTCGAGAGCTGGCTCAACGGGCTCGGAGTGCGTGATCCGCAGCGCGCCGGCCGCGATCTCTTGGACCTGATCGATCACGCGG
>JBAUOX010000959.1:0-4424 GCA_049579985.1 Isosphaeraceae bacterium
GCTCAGGTAGGACTGGCCGTGGATCAGATTCAGCACAGCGGAAAAAGGCGTGCCGAACAGACCGCCACTATCTTTGCGAAACGGCTGAGCCCGCCGAAAGGGGTCATCGCCGTGAAGGGACTGAGCCCGAAAGATGATGTCAACCCGGTTGCCGCATCGCTCCGGAGCGACCAGGGATCGATCATGCTCGTTGGGCATCTCCCTCATCTCAGCCGCTTGGTCAGCCTCCTGCTGACCGGGAATCCCGAGATCGAGGTCGTCAGGTTTCGCAATGCGGGGATCGTTTGTTTGACCCAGGAAGAGGGAACGTGGGTGGTTGACTGGGTGATGCAGCCTGACTTGCTATGGGAAGCGGGGCAAGGAGATTGATGGTTCACGGCCCCGAAGAACAATGCGAGGATGACACGATGCCCGCGTCTCGGAGCCGGACCCCCGATCACCTGGCAAGACGGACCTCAAAGTACCGCTTCCCCATCGTCTCAGCGGGGCGTGCCTTCCCATCTTGGTCCAGCAACCCGCAGTCCCGCCACACCATGAACGCCTCCGGCGAGGAACGCTTGATCTTCTCTCACAAGGCGTTGTAATCCCGGTGGAGGAAGCTGATCACGAAGCGGGTATTGTGTTCCTGGGCGAATGCTAGTACTACAGCGCTGGATCGGTGCTCCTGACTTCCCGTCCGAGCGGGTAGGAACCGGGCTCACAAGCCTGAAGCGCAAGCGAAGGGCGTTCGAAAATACATATCGTTCAATGCCCTTCGCTTGCGCTTCAGGCTTGTTGCAAGCGACTTCCCCGGCGGGCAGATTACCCGTCGACACGCCGATCTTCCTCGGTCCTCTGACGATTCGAGACCAGCGGACGTGTCAGGCTCTCGGTGATCAGGCGAGCGCCGCGGTCGAACGTGATGTAGGACCAGGCCCACTGGATCATCACGAGCAGGCGGTTACGGAACCCGATCAAGAAAAAGATATGAACAAACAGCCACAAGAGCCAGGCGAGGTAGCCCGAGGCCCTGATCGAGCCGATGTGGGCCACGGCGGCTCCCCGGCCGATGGTTGCCAGCATACCCTTGTCGTGATAGCGGAAGGGCAATCGCTCCTGACCGCCAAGCGATCGGAGCAGGTTCGAGGCGGCGTGCCTGCCCTCCTGCATGGCCGCCGGCGCGATTCCGGGCACGGGCTTGCCTTCCTGCTCGAGGTTGGCGAGATCGCCGATCACGTAGACGTTGTCGTGGCCGGGGACGGTGA
This sequence comes from Isosphaeraceae bacterium, assembly GCA_049579985.1. Classification (GTDB taxonomy): domain Bacteria; phylum Planctomycetota; class Planctomycetia; order Isosphaerales; family Isosphaeraceae; genus Aquisphaera. The sequence goes on from JBAUOX010000959.1 coordinate 1,245, forward strand.
GATCAGGCTCGACGAGCACGCGACCCGCACGATCGAGCGGCACATTCAGGCTTCGAGCCAGAGCAGATGCGGCGACGCCGGCCGCCCAGATGATGGTCCTCGCGCCGAGCCACTCCGAGCCGACCTGCACACCAAGGGCGGTGATCTCGGAGACCGGAAGGCCCAGCCGGACATCGACGCCGAGCCTCTTCAACTGGTCCTGAGCCTTGGCGGAAAGCGTATCGTCGAACGTCCCCAGCACCTTCGACGCGGCTTCAACCAGGACAACGCGCGCTTCCGCCGTGTCGATGTGGCGGAAGTCACGTGCCAGGGTCTGGCGAGCCACTTCCGCCAGCGTGCCCGCAAGTTCGACTCCGGTGGGTCCCGCGCCCACGATCACGAAGGTCATCCACTCGTGTCGAAGCCTCTTGTCGGGCTCGCGCTCGGCGATCTCGAACGCAATGAGGATGCGCTGGCGTAGCTGGAGGGCGTCCTTGAGGGTCTTCAGGCCGGGGGCCAGCAACTCCCAGTCTTCGTGCCCGAAGTAGGCGTGAGTGGCCCCGGTGGCCACGATGAGGAAGTCATAGTCGACCTCCCCATCGGCAAGGACGACCCGTCGCGACGACAAGTCGATCGCAGTGGCCTCGGCGAGCAGGACCTCCACGTTCTTCTGGCGACGGAGGATCCGGCGGATCGGAGCCGAGATGTCCGCCGGGCTGAGGGCCGCAGTGGCCACCTGGTAGAGCAGGGGCTGGAAAAGGTGGTGGTTCGCGCGGTCAATCACCGTGATGCGCACGGGGGCTCGTTTCAGGGCGCGGGCTGCGTTCAGCCCGCCGAATCCGGCTCCGAGGATCACGACGTGAGGCAGCGGCCCAGCCATGAGAATGCTCATCCCCGGGAGAACGTCGTAGCACCCGGCTGATCCACCGCGGGCGCCCGATCGAAATGACTCTTGGTGCGGTTCCAGAGATCTTGTGTGCTCATGGTTGTATATTCACAGAAAACGGTCGGACTAGAGTGTAAGTATCTGAGCCGCCATCACCAGGCCGACGAGCACCAGGATCGCGGCCATGGCCAGGGGGGTTCTCGTACTCACGGACTGGTTGGCCATGCCGGCTTCCAGCGCCTGGATGTACGCGCGGTAGCGCAAGGCGGAGACCAGGCGGACGACCACCCCGAAACAGATCATGGTGAACCCTAGCCAGGGTGAAATCGTCGGCCGACGCGAATGTTCCGGCATCTGAACCACGGCCTCGGTCTCGCGGAGCAGGAGACCGAACCGGGCGATCAGGAACCCAAAACCCATCAGTGCCAGCGAGGTCCGAACCCAGGCCAGAAACGTGCGCTCGGCCGCGAGGTAAATCCGCGGATCCTCGACCCGCCCGGCTTTATGCGGCGGCGGCATTGCCTCGATCTTCACCTCGCCCGGAGCCATGATGATCAGGTCATACCCAGAATACACCGAGCGGGGGAACTGCCGCGAGCGCCACGGCATGCCACGATCTCGGACAGGACTATTCTCTCACGTCAAATCCCGGTAGAACACTCTGGACCCCGGTGGGATCCTCGAGACTCGAGGGACGCCGGATCGGAGCCCGTGGGATCACACGTGGACCGCGACTGAAGGAGCCGGGCACGATCGCGGCACTGGAGATCCTGATCCTGTCGAACCTGAAATGCATCACTCTTCATCATTGTTGGCGAAGTTGGAGATCGCTCGTGGCGCCGGCGCCCGGGTGATCGTGGGCTGATGAAAAGTTAGTCTCGCGGTTGGTTCGAGGTCATCCCGGTTTTGTTGACCGTTACGATCGCGGCCCCCACGAACTCAAAGCGACGAGGCACCCCCAATGTGACCACGTGCGTGAGCACGTGGTTCGGACGGGCCGACCGGCTTGAGATTCGCTGGCCCTCCGGCGCTTCGCAGCCGTGGTCGTGAACCGGGAGAATGGATAAGATGGTCTTTGAGGACAATTCCACAAAATCCCCCCGGAGGTTGTTCAGCGTCCGAGGCGGAGGGAGAACCAGATGTCTACCGAGCCGGCAACGATGAACTGGAGGGACCACGTGGGAAGGTTCTCCGTGGAGTTCGAAGTGGCGAACCACGAAGACGTCGTGCAGGCCAAGAAGGGTTATCTGCCGCCAGAACAAGTGCGCCGGGGTCGGATTTCGGGCGTCGTCGACACGGGTGCCGCTCGGCTAGTCCTTCCGGCCTCGGTGGTGGCCGCTCTGGGTTTGCCCGAAGCCGGACAGGTCACGGTTAGGTTCGCCGACGGTCGCCGGGAGCCCAAGACGGTTGTCGGTGACGTCCAAGTGGAGATCCAGGGCCGCTCCAGTGTCTTCACCGCGGTCGTCGAACCGGGGCGCGCCGACGCTCTGATCGGGGCCATCGTGCTGGAGGAGCTCGACTTCGTTCCCGACTGCACCCGGCAGGCACTGTTGCCGCGCGACCCGCTCGGCCTGATTGCCGAGATCGACTGAGCCTGGCCAGTGCGATCCCCCCGGGATAAGTTCAAGGATGGGCTTACCAGGAGCCCCGGGGCCACTTCCTCTCGCTTGGGCTGCGGCCCAGGCGTGGTGGACAGCCCTGCGTCGGGGCCCGGGTGACCGCCATGGTGGACGGGTATCATCTGGCGTGCATCCTGGCGGGAAGAACCAGCTACCTGAGCACCAGCGACTCGCGCCTTTTCATAGCCTTGGGCGCGGCGAACCGGGCCGACCGGATCGAGATTCGCTGGCCCTCCGGCGCTTCGCAGGAGTGGATCGACGTCGAGGCCGACCGCTTTCCCGAAGCCCGCAAGGGTAGCGCAACATTGCGGCCGCGGGTGGGCAGGAACGGATTGATTTGTCCGCAGCAATCGTCCGTCCGGCAGGGCTCAACATGCTACGAAAAGCTACGTTTCTCCCCACTCGCTGCCACCCAATCGTTGAACATTCTCTCGCGGCCGGAGACGCTCAACGCCAGTGGCTACAGGCGTGACTGCCGGATGGGCATAAGCCGCAATGCCTGTTCTCTGCTTGCTCTCCCTGATTTCCCGGAATTCGCCCAAGCAGTTAGGAATGGTGTCCCCGGAACTCCGCTGGTGTCCCCGGAACTCCGCAAGCAGTTTAGGTCTGGTGTCCCCGGAACTCCGCGAGTCCGAGCACCCGGAAAGTGATCGCCGGGTTCGGGCTTGACCGGTATGGTCAGCCGCTCTTCATTCC
>JBAUOX010000960.1:0-4076 GCA_049579985.1 Isosphaeraceae bacterium
CCATCGGGTTATGTTGTCCCGACGGGTCATCGCTTGCTACGGCCTCATCCGAGACTCTGAATCCCTCCCCGCCACTTATGAATTCGCGGCGGAGTCTGCTGCACCCAAGGAAAACGGCTTGAGGTGGGAATCCAGAGGTTCCCCAATTTACTCCGTTGGACTGGGCGTAATCCGGAGGGACCGAAACGGGGACGCAGCTAGATTACGAGGGACGGAAACGGGGACGCAGCTAGATTACGGATGTGTGGCCAGGCTTGACCCGCCATCTTGCTCCCTGCGCCCCGTTGTCCCTGTCTATCCCAGTTGCTGGTGCGTGGCCTAACCGGTTCAACTGGTTTAGTAAGCACGGTACGGACCCTCGTGGTAAGATGGACTCGGTTCGCTATCCCCCTAACGGCGGCCGCGCGGTGTGGTCGTGCCGTGCGGAGGGGACGAAAACAGGGACGCAGCTAGTATTGACGGCGGCCACTTAGATCGGCGCGGCGATTCTTCGGAGGATGTTGACTGATGCGCGTGCTCATCACCGGCGGGGCGGGATTCATCGGGTCGCACCTGGCCGATGCGTATCTCGAGCGGGGCGACGAGGTGTTCGTGCTCGACGACCTCTCGACCGGAAGCATTGACAATATCCGCCACATGCGCGGGCACGCCCGGTTCCATTACACGATCGAGAGCGTCCGTCATGCGGCCACAGTGGCCGAGCTGGTGGATCAGTGCGACGTGGTCTTTCATCTGGCGGCCGCGGTCGGCGTCAGGCTGATTGTCGAGAGCCCGGTGCGGACCATCGAGACGAATGTGCACGGCACCGAGGTCGTGCTCGCCGCGGCCAACAAGAAGAAGAAGAAGGTGCTGATCGCGTCCACCTCCGAGGTGTACGGGCTCTCCACCGACGTCCCTTTTCGCGAAGATGGCTGCCTGGTTCTGGGGCCGACCAGCAAGAGCCGCTGGAGCTACGCCTGTTCGAAAGCGCTCGACGAGTTCCTTGCCCTGGCCTACTGGCGCGAGCGCAAGCTGCCCACGATCATCGTCCGCCTGTTCAACACCGTCGGCCCGCGGCAGACCGGGCAGTACGGCATGGTCGTGCCCACCTTCATCAAGCAAGCCCTCACGGGCCGGCCGATCACCATTCATGGCGACGGCACGCAGTCGCGGTGCTTTACCGATGTCAGCGACGTCGTTGCCGCCCTGGTCGCGCTGATGGACCATCCCGCGGCCGTCGGCGAGGTCTTCAACATCGGATCGAGCGAGGAGGTGCTGATCGAGGCGCTTGCCCAGCGCGTCAAGACGCTGACCGGCTCGACCTCGGAGATCGTCCATATCCCGTACGAGAAAGCCTACGGCGAGGGTTTCGAGGACATGCCCAGGCGGGTCCCGGACATCACCAAGATCCACGCACTGATCGGTTACCGTCCGCGCAAGTCACTCGACGCGATTCTCGGCGGGGTCATCGATTACTTCCGCGACGCCCCATCGGCGGCCGGGCGGGCGGAGACGATTCCAATCTGATTCGCAGGACCGGCCACTCGGCAAATACCTCCACCTCTGACCCGTCAACCTCGAGTTCCAGGGGGTTTCGCAAGCGCTGCACTCAGGGCACAATAATGGTCGCAGGCGCCGTTGATCGCGGCCGAATCTCGGTCGCGGCCTGCGCTGCGGGACCGCGCGTCATAAGACGATTCCAAGTCCGGCGCGAGGAAGCCCATGGCAACGCAGGGTGTGAATCCGGGGTCATCCGGCCACGCATGAGGCTTGATCGAGGCGGACATCGACTTCAGAGTGTCGGGGAGAGGGACGGATGAGCGAGCAAAATCTTGCTGCCCGCGTGCGCGGGGCGCTAGAGGCCGGTCAAGGAGTCCTGCGGCTGGCGCCCACCTGGGTGCCCCGCTCGTTCTTGATGCCGGGCGGCCGGCTGAAGCTTTCACGCGACGATCTGTACGCGCTGGGGACCCATCGGGGCGGGATCGACGAGCGCTGGTTCGCATCGACAACGCCGGCGGCCAACGAGGGCGCGCCGGCCGACGAGGGGCTGAGCTACATCGTGTACCGTGGCGAGCGGTTCACGCTCAGGGATGCCATCGGGCTGCACGGTCCCGAGATGATCGGGGCCAAGCTCTGGGACAGCTACAAGCGCTGGCCGGTTTACAGCAAGTTCTTCGACAACCTGGGCCCGATCCCGCACCACATGCACCAGAACCAGGAGCAGGCCGCCAAGCTTGGCCGGGAGGGCAAACCGGAGAGCTACTACTTCCCCCCTCAGCTCAACTGGACGGGGAACAATTTTCCCTACACCTTCTTCGGACTCGAGCCGGGGACGAGGAAGGACGACGTCCGCCGTTGCCTGAAACGGTGGAACCAGGGCGACAACGGAATTCTCGACCTCTCCAAGGCCTACCGGCTCAAGCCCGGTACCGGCTGGCTGGTTCCCCCGGACGTGCTCCACGCCCCAGGCTCGCTGGTCACCTATGAGCCGCAGTGGGGCTCGGACGTCTTCGGCATGTACCAGTCCATGGTGGAGGGCCGCCGCGTTCCCTGGGAGCTGCTCGTGAAGGATGTGCCCGAGCCGTACCACCACGATCTCGACTACCTGGTCGACCAGCTCGACTGGGAGAAAAACGTCGATCCCGAGTTCAAGGCCCACAACTACCTCGAGCCGATCGTCCGGTCGGGCATCCCCGCCAACGGCTTTGTGGACAAGTGGATCGTCTACGGCACGGTGGACGGCAAGCAGCTCTTCAGCGCCTGCGAGCTGACGGTCCATCCGGGCCACTCGACCACGATCAAGGATCCCGGCGCCTACGGGCTGATCGTGGTTCAGGGCAGCGGCCAGATCGGCGCGCTCGACGTGGATAGCCCCAACTTCATCCGCTTCGGCGAGGTCACCAAGGACGAAGTGTTCGTGACGGCCAGGCGAGCCGCCGAAGGGGTGAGCTTCAAGAACACCGGCAGCGAGCCTTTCGTCAGCCTGCGCTACTTTGGCCCCGATACCCACGCAAACCTACCCAGCGTGGGTGATCACCAGAAGGCCGGCCAGAATTGACCGGCCGCTCGACACCGTGAAAATCACACTTCCCGCGGCCGCCCGAGGATTGTGCATGATAAACTGGACCGTGACTCTGGTCGTACTGGTGCTGGTACTGGGCGGGCTGTTCTCGGTCCTGGTGATCTTCAGCCTCTCGCGGTCGGCGACGGGGGGCGACCTCGACTGGCAAATTGCCCGGCTGGAGCGCAAGGTTGATCTGATTCTCACCCGTCTGGGAATCGGTCACGACGAGCACGTTCCCGAACTCGTGGTCAAGCTGGCAAAGGAAGGCCGCACGCCGGAGGCGATCCGTGAGTATGGACGGCTCACCGGCGCCAGCGAGGCCGTCGCCCGGCGCGAAGTCGAGTATGTTCAGGAGCGGCTCAAGCTGCAGCAGGACGGCGAAGTCGAGCGCGGCTAAACGGATCCTCGGGCATTTTCGAGAGGTGCAACGAACGATGTCCATTCCGTCCTGGGATGACTTTGACGAACCTGGTGATCGGCTGGGCGAGGGCATCTTCAGCCGCATCAAGGCCGAACTCGACCCGACGGAGTTCCTGCTCTGGGCCGACCGTCCGCTGGCGCCCCCGCCGTTGCGAATCCCGCTGGTCCCCGCGCTGTTCATTTCGGCGCTGGCTGGTCTGAGCGGGTTTTCGCTGGCGGCACTCTTCGGCCTGGTCGGCGAAGCCTGGCTCGATCTGCGGACCCTGGCGCTGGCACTGGGGCTGGGCCCGTGTGTCCTGGGTGGCATGATCTTCGCACACCTGGTCAGCCTCATGATTCGCCGGTGGCTGAAGCGCCGGCGGCTGGCGCGAATGGTCTATGCGGTCACCGACCACCGGGCCATCGTCGCCCGCATCGAGGACTCCTCGGGAGAGCTCCAGTCGTGTTCCCTGCGACCGGGCGAGATCATCGACACGCGCAGGTTCGAGAATCCGGACGGATCGGGAGATCTTTACTTCATCGGCCAGGGATTCGACCAGTGGCTGCCCATCGGTTTCCTCGAGGTTCGCCAGGTCGGTCTGGTCGAGGCCCTGGTGCGCGACGCACTCCTGAA
>JBAUOX010000961.1:0-2911 GCA_049579985.1 Isosphaeraceae bacterium
ACGACCGCCCGATGCTTGCGCCCCTCTTCGATGACTGGTACCGGCCTCTCGATACTCGCGCCGTCATAGACGCGCGCGAAATGCTGCCGACGATCCCGTGGCAGACCTGTGAGCTCCGAGTTCGGCGCGATCCGGTCCCGTCGTAAAGGAGTGACTAATGTCGACCCCTGGAGAGCATGTCGGCGTTGGCGTAGTCCGGGCCGGGTAGACCTGGGTGGTTGCCCACCCAAGTGTCGGGTAAGGAGGTGACGTCGCCGCCACCCCCTCCCCTAAGAACTGCACGTGAAGTAGGGTAGGCGGCTGGCGAGGTATCGGCTTATGCCGGAGTTCGTATGTCCTTGCGGATAACCGGCTGCGTCCTTTTCCATCCGCCCCCCTCAGAACTGCTCGTGAGTCTTTCGATCTCAAGCAGCTCGCCAGTGGTCTATGCTTTGAATGAGTGCCGCTGCGGTCGTTCTCGATGAATGGCCTCGTGGCACTTTTGGCAGACGACCAAGGTCTTGCGGCGGCGTGCAGCCATCCGCTTGATCCAGGGCGGTTTCTCGCCCTGTCCGGGTCGGTTCAAGTCCGCCAGCTTGTGGACGTGGTGGACCTGACAGGTCCCCTCGGCACCACAGAGCTCGCATTTCTGAGCCAGAAGGCGTTGCACCACCTCGCTCCGAACACTGAATACCTCCTTGGGGTGGTCGTTGAGGATGGCGCGTTTCTGCCAGCGAAGCTCAATACCCCCGAAGCGTGCGACCAGTGGTTTCTTCTTCGGACCGCGATCGACGATGACCTCCAGCACCTTTTGCGTGCCGTGAGGAACCTCCACGGTCTTCCGGTACTTTCGATAGATCCGCTTGACGGTGGACTTGAACTTGTCCGCCAACGTCTTGACTAACGAAAGCTCCATGACCCGATGAAGTCGCCAAAGGCGATGAACGTTGAAGGCCAAGAGGTAGTACTGGACGAGGCCCCGATATTCAGCCTGATACTGGGTCATGATACTGAAATCCGTGTCATGAAGCCGAGCAGCCAGCTGACTCGGTTTGCCTCGCCGCTTGTATCGGGAACATTTCGCCCGGATGACATCCACGGGGACCTTCAATCCTGGTGCGCCATTGATGCAGCGACGACCACGATGGTCGTGCTTCTCATCGGCGTCCAGAGTAACGATCTCGTAGCCGAGGAACCGTGCCGCCTCCGTTCGCGCATGGGTAATCAACGTCTTCTCTTGGGAGAGTTCCAGTTTGAGCGAGTCACGCAGGAATCCCTCCAGTTGAAGCTTGATCTGTTCGGCCTCCTCCCGTGGCCCACTGAAGCCGAGCAGGAAGTCATCCGCATACCGGACATACCACAGGCGCCGGAAGTGGGGATCGTTAGGATCGCGAGAAGGCATCTGCTGGGCCTGTCGGCGTAGCAGCCATGCCTCGTCGGTTCGTCCCACGTCCGCTTCCCTTCGGGCAGCATTGAGGAGGGCCATGTAGGGCGGGTAAGGCTTCCGCCGTTTTCCGTGGTTACACGCTGGAATCAACACCATTTCGGCAAACTGATCCAACTTGTCGAGGTAGATGTTGGAAAGGATTGGGCTAACGATGCCGCCTTGCGGAGAGCCGCTCAACGTAGCGTGATAGTTCCAATCCTCCAAGTAACCGGCATCGAGCAAGTTGGCAAGCAACCGCAGGAATCGTTGATCGTGGAGTTTCTCATTCAGGATCGACAGCAACACCGGATGGTCGATGCGGTCGAAGCATTGAGATATGTCTCCCTCGATGAACCACTTGACCCCTCTCCAGTGTTTGGTGACTTCTCCGAGGGCGGTGTGACAACCTCGATGGGGACGGAATCCATGGGAGTGCGGGCTGAACTGAGGCTCGTAGTAGGCGTTCAGAAGAGAGCGCACCACTTCTTGCAGCAGTTTATCCGACCATGTGGGTATCCCGAGCGGACGCAATTTCCCTGATTTCTTGGGAATGTACGTTCGTCGGACTGGGGTCCAGCGATAGCGTTCCTGGCGTAACACGCCGATGATCGCATCGATTTTCTCCAGGGACATGGCATCCACGGTTTCCGGTGTCGCACCGGGGGTCATCGCACCGTCATTGCGGTAAATTCGCCCGTAGGCACGTAGAAACAGGTCGCGGTTGAACAGTTGGCGATAGATGTCCTCCAGCGGCAGCCTTCGTCTGCCACGTTCGCTGATGACTCCCAAGACTGTTTCGGCGTTTCGCATCTCGCGTACCTTGACGTCTGGGTCGTCAGACCACCTGTCTCCCTTCGCCGTGTAGTGGGCTCTCCCCACCTCGGACTACTACGGAGACTCCGTGACCTTGGGGCTCGCGCCCGTTAGGCCATCCCACGTTCCGTTGGTGTTGAACGTATCGAGCGTGACGTAGGCGTCCCATTCATCCCCTTCAATGAAGTCGTTCTTCATCGCCCGACCGGTCGGAGGTGGCAGGCCGCGAAAGTTTAACGATCCGCCCCCGATGGCGCTGCGTTGTAGACGCTGTAGCAGCGGGTGTGAGGTTCCACCGCTGGGGATTGGGATTCAGGCAATGTAGCTTTCACCCTATCACGCGGGTCTTGCGGGACGGCATCTTCAGCGTCTTCCAGTGACTCCCGCTTTTCCAACATGCTCTTTTCCCCTCCGGCTTTCGCCTTCAGGTCAATCGGATGACCCAGGAGCATTCCTCCGGGCTCCTCCTGACTGTGTCAGGGATTCAACACCGCGTTCCGCGGCGCACAGTTTCCCTTCATGCAGCTCAAGCCTCTCGAACGCCCTTCGCAGGACGCGGCTTTCCCACATCTAATTCTTGGCTGTGGATCTGTTGATGGCAGTTCGGATGCACCAGCACGCGGTTCTCGATCGTATCCTTGCCCCCATGGGTTCGCCACACGATATGGTGGTTGTGCCACCCCGTCACCGTGG
>JBAUOX010000962.1:0-3243 GCA_049579985.1 Isosphaeraceae bacterium
CCGCCTGGCTATGAACTGGCGCTCCTCACGGGGTTGGGGAGGGCCCGTCAACGATAGCGGAATGAAGAACACCAACTCGATCCAAGACAGACTTTTCATCAGTCCAGGGCGAGTTTTCCGCCGAGCCTCTTGATCCTGCACAGACTGAGACCGGCTCGGCGGGAGCCTCGTCCTGCCGAGAACCCATTCCGTGTGCGTTTCTTGGTTCCGGCTCAATGAATGAGTCAGTCGCCGAAGGCTCGAGCCATGGCCGTGAAGTTGCCTCCGTCCGGAAAAAAAGAGGGGAGGAAACACCTTGCTTCCTCCCCTCTTTGAGTTCAAGGGACGGATTGTCGGGATCGCCGCGATCAGGAACCGGCCGGGCCCGGACGGGTCTCCGCCGCGCCGCCAACGCCGGCCAGGGCATGTTTCTGGGCCTCTTGCTTGGTGGTGGCTTGGAACTTGAGCCGTTTCGAATCGCCCTCGCCCTCGCCCTCGACCTCGACGATGATCGTGTTCTTGCCGGTGAAGGAGCCCCGGAGGATCTCCTCGCTGAGCGGGTTCTCGATCATGTTCTCGATGGCCCGGCGCAGCGGGCGAGCACCGTAGTCGGGGTTGTAGCCCTTGGCGATCAAGAAGTCTTTGGCGTCGTCGGTGAGGACGAGCTCCAGTCCGCGGTCGGCCATCCGGCCCCGGATCTTCGCCAGCTCGATATCGACGATCTGCTTGAGATCCTGCTTGTTCAGCGAGTGGAAAACGATCACGTCGTCGAGCCGGTTCAGGAACTCGGGCCGGAAATACTTCTCGATGGCGACCTTGAGCCGTTCCTTCATCTGCTCGTAGCTGCCCGCCTCATCGCGGCCGCGGTCGAACCCGAAGATGTTCGAGCTCGAGGTGACCTCGGCCCCGGCGTTGGTGGTCATGATGATGATCGTGTTCTTGAAATCGACGTTGCGGCCGAAGCTGTCGGTCAGCCGGCCCTCTTCCATGATCTGGAGGAGCATGTTGTAGACGTCGGGGTGGGCCTTCTCGATCTCGTCCAAGAGGACAACCGCGTACGGCCGGCGGCGGATCTTCTCGGTGAGCTGGCCCCCTTCCTCATAGCCGACGTAACCTGGAGGCGCCCCGATCAGCCGCGAGACGTTGTGTTTCTCCATGTACTCGGACATGTCGATCTGGAGCAGGGCGTCGGCATCGCCGAACATGAACTCGGCGAGGGCCTTGGCGAGCAGAGTTTTGCCGACGCCGGTGGGCCCGGCGAAGATGAAGCTGCCGATCGGCCGCTTGGGATCCTTGAGCCCGGCCCGGCTCCGCCGCACCGCCTCGCTGATCCGCCGGATGGCCTCGGACTGCGAGATGACTCTCTTCTGGATGTCTTCTTCCATCTTCAGCAGCCGGGCCGTCTCCTCGGTCTCGAGACGGGTGAGCGGGATCCCGGTCATCTTGCTGACGACCTCGGCGATCACTTCCTCGTCGACCGTGCCGTCCACTTCCTTCGACCGTTCGCGCCACTCGCGGGTGATCGTTTCCTTCTTCTTCTTGAGCTTGTCGGCCTGGTCCCGCAGGGCGGCGGCCCGCTCGAAGTCCTGGTTGGCGACGGCCTCTTCCTTGTCCTGGTTCAGGCGTTCGATCTGCTCGTCGAGCTCCTTGAGGTCGGGAGGCCGGGTCATGGCCTTGAGACGGACGCGAGCGCCCGACTCGTCGACCACGTCGATGGCCTTGTCCGGCAAGCAGCGGCCGGTGATGTAGCGGTCGGAGAGCTCGACGGCGGCCTCGAGCGCGTCGTCGGTGATCTGAACGCGATGATGGGCCTCGTAGCGGTCGCGCAGGCCGCGGAGAATCTCGAGGGCCTCGGCCTTGCTGGGCGGCTCGACGACGATGGTCTGGAACCGCCGCTCCAGGGCTCCGTCCTTCTCGATATACTTGCGGTACTCGTCGAGCGTGGTGGCCCCGATGCACTGGACCTCACCGCGGGCGAGGGCCGGCTTGAGGACGTTGGACGCGTCGATTGCGCCCTCCGCGCCGCCGGCGCCCACCAGGGTGTGCAGCTCGTCGATGAAGAGGATGGTGTTCTTGGCGCGCCGGACCTCGTTCATCACGGCCTTGATCCGCTCTTCGAACTGGCCGCGATACTTGGTGCCCGCGACCATCATGGCGAGATCCAGCACCACGATCCTGCGATCCCGGAGCAACTCGGGAACGTTGCCGTCGACAATCATCTGGGCGAGCCCCTCGACGATCGCCGTCTTGCCGACCCCGGCTTCACCGAGCAGCACGGGGTTGTTCTTGGTGCGGCGGGAAAGGACCTGGATCACGCGCTCGATTTCATTTTGGCGGCCAATGACCGGGTCCAGCTTTCCTTGCCGTGCCAGGTCGGTCAGGTCGCGTCCGAATGAGTCCAGGGCCGGAGTCTTGGACTTATTGCCTTTTGACGTGGCACCGCGTTCGCTTTCGCCGCCAGCGTCCATCCCGTGACCGAGCAAGTTGAGCACCTCCTCGCGCACTTCTTCGAGCTTCAGGTTGAGGTTCATCAAGACCTGGGCGGCCACCCCTTCCTGCTCGCGCAAGAGGCCAAGCAAGAGGTGTTCGGTCCCCACGTAGTTGTGGTTCAGATTGCGGGCTTCCTCGATGGCATACTCGATGACCTTCTTGGCTCGAGGGGTCTGGGGCAATTTGCCCATCGTGACCATTTCCGGGCCGGCCTGAACAATCTTCTCGACCTCGTTGCGGATCTTTCGAAGGTCGACGTCCAGATTCCGCAGGACGTTGGCGGCGACGCCACTTCCTTCCTTGATCAGGCCGAGCAAGACATGTTCGGTTCCGACGTACTCGTGGTTGAAGCGCTGGGCCTCTTGATTGGCCAACTGCATCACCTTGCGAGCGCGATCGGTGAAGCGTTCATACATTCGTCAACTCCGATCCGACGATCCTACCTTCACGGCATTACGCCGATCCAGCGAGCTGCCCCAAGAACCACTGAAGTCATTATAGGCGCTGGAAACGGCAAAAGTTCAGGAAGGCAAAGCGCGGGGCGGTCAATTTCAAGCCCCTCTCGGTCGCGTCTGGTCTGGGAACCACCCGGTTACAAGAAGACTGGTTTTCCGGCGACCCTGCAAGCCCCCTGATCTTACGAGATCATCATTCGCCGCGAAATCTCAAAGACAAGAGCTCGAAGAGAAAAGCGTTCGCCGGGGCTTACGCCGGACGAAACCGGCAACATTATAGAGTTGTAGGACCCAGGGTCCATCCCTTGATAGCATCAAA
>JBAUOX010000963.1:0-8211 GCA_049579985.1 Isosphaeraceae bacterium
GCAAGACTCGCTTCCGGCTGCTGGCCAAGCTTTGCCGGGCGGGATTCGTTAACCCGCAGGGTTGCAATGAAAGGTTTCCGAGTTCAATCTCTTCCCCCTTTCTCGAGCTTACCTGACGCTATGACACTTTTTCCGCTTCTAGGTCAGGTTAACAAAGTGGAACTCCCCACCATGTCCGCTCAGCGGCGGAGAGCCGGAGCAGATGAAGTCGGGCGGATGAAGCAGTCGGTGACCGCTTCCTCTAGGGTGCCCCCGTTGCGTCGAGGCCATGGCGGACGATTCCCCCGGACCGACGCGCGTGAAGAAGATTCCAGTGGGAACTTTAGACTAGAGGTCCAAGTCGTTACCATGAAGGTTCGTTAGTCTCGCAGATACCCCTGTGACTCGGTCTTCTGGGCACGGGCGCGAGATTCTATGCCAGTCGGCAAGAACAAGACTTAGGCAGTCAATTCGAGGGCCTCACTGTGGGTGCAGAACCATACGATTACACCGTCCCATACGAGCCGGACATTCAAGCCGCGCTCGACAAGCTCCGCAGTCGCGTGTTCGAGAGTAAGGAATTCCACGGGGCCGAGTTCGATCCCCCGACTCCTAAAGCTGCCCTCGAGTTGACTGGTGCGGATGGTACGCGCTCGATCCTCGACATCAGCCGTATCAGCGACCACCCCGACTACTTCTGCGCCGCTCCCCTATCCGCTGAAGAACTCGAACGGTACTTCGGCACGGAGAAACCGACCGAGGTCATGGTGCGGGAATCTGACCTATGGGAGGACCTTGAGCGAGGACAGGCTCGATACGTGATTCTCTACGAAGGCGACGAGCCGAAAGAGATATTCTTCGCAGGCTACTCCTTTGATTGACCCAGCCGAACCATGAGGGCTCGAACCATCATGGCTTGGGGTCCGCCAAGCTGGACCACCAATTGGTGCTCAACCAGGCGATGGAACGGACCGGCGGCATCCCAACCCATGGAGGCCGAGGGGCCGGGTGGCCCCTGGGCCGTATGTCCCCCTGAGAGGCACCCTGATTGATCCGGTGCGTCGTCGCAAGCTTGACGCACCCTGATTGATCCGGTGCGTCGTCGCAGGCTTGACGCACTCTACGAAACTACGAAACGACCTCCTGGACGGGACCAGCCGTTTTCCCCGCGGGATACCTGTTTCCCAGCACGCTATGGTGCTTCCCGTAGAGGAAATAGATCAGGAGCCCGATGATCATCCAGACGACCAGGCGGATCCAGGTGTCCAGCGGCAGGGTGAGCATCAGGATCAGCGACGTGAGAACGCCCATTGGCCCGGTGAACCAGATGAAAGGTGCGCGGAACGGGCGCTCGACCTCCGGTTGGGTGATCCGCAGGTAGAGGACGCCAGCCGAGACCACGGCGAAGGCGAAGAGGGTACCGATCGAGGTCAGCTCGCCGGCGATGCTGATCGGAATCGTTGCCGCGGCAATCATGACGACCACGCCGGTGATGATGGTGGTGATCCACGGTGTCCGGAACCGGGGATGGATCTTGGAGACGGCCCTGGGAAGAAGCCCGTCGCGGGACATCGAATAAAAGATCCGGGGCTGGGAGAGGAGCATGACCAGGATGACCGAGCTCAGGCCGGCAATGGCCCCGAGCTTGACCGGCCCCGACAGCCAGCCCTTGTTCATCGCATCGATGGCCACGGCGACCGGGTCGGGAACGTTGAGCTGCTTGTAGTTCACCACGCCAGTCATCACGAAACCGGCCAGGCAGTAAAGGATGGTGCAGATCACCAGCGAGCCGATGATGCCGATCGGCATGTCGCGCTGGGGGTTCTTGGCTTCCTGGGCGGCCGTGGAGACGGCGTCAAAGCCGATGTAGGCGAAGAAGACGAGTCCCGCGCCCCGGAAGATGCCGCTCCAGCCGTACTGGAACCATTCCGTGCTTTCGGGAATGAACTTGCCGCCCCAGTTGGCCGTGGTCACCATCGGCAGTCCGATGAGAATGAAGAGGACGACGATTGTCACCTTGATGGCCACGATCACGTTATTCACCCTGGCCGACTCCTGGATGCCGACCACCAGGAGCGCCGTGATCAGGGCGACGATGATCATGGCCGGGACATTGAGGACTGCGGTGACCTGCGGAAACGTGGAAAAATCGATCTGGTTCTTGGACAGCAGCTCCTCCACCGAACCGAGTATCGACCAGCCGTGCCGCATGTGCAGCCTTTCGGCGACGGCGTTGGGAACCTCGATCAGCCTGATGCCGGGCGACTGCGTGAACTGGGCCGGAATGTTGATGCCCCAGTCGTGCAGGACGCTGGTGACGTAACCCGACCAGCCGATCGCGACGGTCGTGGCACCCACCATGTATTCGAGGATCAGGTCCCAGCCGATCAGCCAGGCGACGAACTCACCCATCGTGGTGTAGGCATACGTGTAGGCCGAGCCCGCGATCGGGACCGTCGAGGCCATCTCGGCGTAGCAGAGGCCGGCAAAGGCACAGACGATTCCTCCCAGGACGAAGGAGAGCGAGATGGCGGGCCCCGCGTTTTCGGCCGCGGCATGACCCGTGAGCACGAAGAACCCGGCGCCGATCACGGCACCAATGCCCAGCATGACCAGGTTGGTCGCGGTGAGCGTGCGTTTCAGGCTGTGCTCATCACTCTCGGCCGCCTCGGCCTTGAGCTCGAAAATGGACTTGCGAACCCACAGGTTGGCCATCGTTGCTTGTCTCTGGTGGTGTCAGGCAGTGATTACCTGGAAGCGTTGCGTCTTTCCTGGCTGTGGGCCGACATGTCTCCGCTGGCGTTGCGTCGGGCCTGGACCAACCGCGCCGCGTGAGGCGGACGGCTGGGCCGGGAGACTATACCATACTGGTGGTCGTCAAGGTAACTCCTGGACCTCGACCTTGCGAATCTCGACCCGGCTGCCCGGATCGTGCTGCTGGAAGGCGAAATGGCCCTCCTTCCACGTGTCGCTGTGATCGAGGAGCTCGTAGAGCAGCTTGGCGTTGATCGAGACCTTGATGTGGGGGATCAGATGCCCGCGAAAGTCCTTGGTCACGACCTCGATCTCATAGGTGAGCCAGGCGTCGGGCGGGACGAGCTGGTCGTAAATATGAATGAACGTGTAAAGCGACCCCGTCCGGATCGGGTCGCTGTGGGTGCTGTCGACCTGGGCCTCGTAGCCCTTGCTGAAGTCGCCGTCGGCCGTCGGGCTGCGGAAGTAGACGCCGGAGTCCCCGTGGTCGTTGATCTTCAGCTCGGTCCGGAAGCGGAAGTTCTTGTACTTCTTGGGGCTGTAGAGCATCATTGATGGCGGCTCGTGCCGCCAGCCTGGTACAGATCACGTCGTGGTGCCACGTGCGATCATCCCGAGCGCCCGGGAAACCCGAGCCAAGAGCCGGAGCCCGACCCGGGCAGGCTGATGACGCATGCGGTGGCTCGGCGTCACTACTTGATTGCTCTGACCGTGGCGATGTGCTGGCGAACCTAAGACATCGGCCAAGGGTGGGCCAGCGGCTACTCGAGGCACGATGGCAAATGAAATGGCGGACGGCGAAAGACCGCCGCGATTGCCTCCACTTTCGCCATCCGCCATCTGTCATTTGCCATCTGCACAATTGCCGCCCTACCATCACCCGGTTTGACCCGGCGCGAACGGTCCCCGGGGACCGGCTCTGGAATCGCGCCGGCGGCGGTATTACGATAGTTCAAGTCACCCCGGCCACCCGCCTCGTTGCGTGAGCGGCCGTCCTACCCCTCGACAGGCGCCTACCATGCGGAAAACCAACAGGAGCTCATGGCGAATCCTGGTCTCCGGACTGGGTCTCTGGTGTGTCCTCGCGACCGGGCCGGCGGCTCATGCACAGGCTCCGGACACCGTCACTCCGGCCCCGCGCGAGGGGTGGTGGGTGAAGATGCACGAGCAGTTCCTCGATCAAGCCAGGAAGGGCAATATCGACCTCCTCTTCCTGGGTGACTCGATCACCCAGGGATGGGGCGATAATGGTGTGTGGAAGCGGTTCTACGGGCCGCGCCACGCGGCCAATTTCGGGATCGGCGGCGACCGCACGCAGCATGTCCTCTGGCGAATCGAGCACGGTGAGATCGATGGGATTCATCCCCGGGTCGCGGTCCTGATGATCGGCACCAACAACGTCGGGTCCAACTCGGCCGGCGAGATTGCCGCCGGGGTCACGACCATTGTCCATGAGCTGCGCAAGCGGCTGCCCGAGACCAAGGTGCTGCTCCTGGGCGTCTTTCCTCGAAGCGCCAGGCCCGATGCGACCCGCAAGAAGCTCGAGGAAGTGAACCGGCAAATCTCCCGTCTCGATGACGGCACGAATGTCAGCTACTTGGACATCGGTAAGACGTTCCTGAACCCGGACGGAACGATCTCGCGTGAGATCATGCCCGATTATCTGCACCTCACAGCCAGGGGCTACCGCCTTTGGGCCGATGCCATGGAGCCAACCCTCTGGCGGCTATTCGATGAACCCAGAAAGAACGACTGAACAGCTCGGCGTCCGGGCGCCGGTTCAGGGATCGAAGAGATCCGATGCCTTAAGCTTGGGCAGGTCGGCCCACATCGCGGCCTCGTCGGCAAACGGATGACCGGAGGTCTCTCGTGGAAAGTTCGATTGCAGGCGCAGGATGGCCGTGGCGAGCTTGAGGTCCTCCTGCGTCGTGAGCTTGAGATTGAGCGTTGACCCGGGCACGATGACGCAGCGATGCCCGAGAGCCTCGACAAGCTGGGTGTCGTCGGTGACGTCGGCGCCGGCTTGGGCGCGCCGGGCGTAGGCTGCTTCCAGCCAGTCGCGGCGGAAGACCTGCGGCGTCTGGGCCAGGTAGAGGTTGCGGCGGGGAACCGTCTCGCTGGTGAACCGGTCGTCGCCGGTGCGTTTGATCGTGTCGCTGACCGGAGTCGCCAGCAAGGCCGCGCCGTGGTCTCGGGCGGCCGAGAAGACAGCGCTGACCAGGTTTTCGGTCAGGCAGGGCCGGGCCGCGTCGTGGATGGCCACGAACCGGCAGACCGGCCGCACCCGCTCGAGCGCGCGGGCGACCGTGTCGGACCGTTCCGCGCCTCCGTCGATGACGTCGAGGTTCAGGAAGGCGGCCTTGTCGTGATAACGTCGATCGAACAACTCCCGATCCTCAGGCGCGATCGCCACGATGATCTGCTCGACTTCTCCATGAGTGAGGAAGGGATCCAGGGCCCGGAGCCAGACGGCCCGGCCCTCGAGCTCGGCGTAGATCTTCTTCTGCTTGGGATCGCCGAACCGCGTGGAACGCCCGGCGGCGGCAAGGATCACGGCGAACTGGCCCATGGCTTTGACTCCTCGAATCCCGGCAATGCTCGGTGATCGTTGGCGTGCAACGCCGTTTCGGTCATCGCCCCTGATTGTGAAACGCCCTGAGCCGAGAGTCAACTTCTCGTCCGACTCGGTCGTGAGGAATCACGCGACTGGCTGCAAAGGCCGGTCGGTCAGCGACAATCGGACAGGTCAACCCGCTGCAACCTTGATTCGGCGGTGAGCAGACCTTACTGTCGAGGCGTCGCGGCGTTTTCGACCGCGATGCCGGGACGAGCGACGGCCAGGAGGAGGAGCAGAGGAGTCTGGAAACGATGGAGTGTCTGGGTCCCCAATGTGCCTCGATGCTGCTGGAGTGGCTGAGGGCACGAACGGCCGAGGCGGAGCAAAGCCCTTCGCAAGAGTCCCGGCCTGTCGCACTTCGCCAGGGATTGCTCTGGACCGCCGCTCCGTACAGCGAAGAGTCGCCCGTGATCGCCTCCGAGGCGGAGTTTGCGGGTGCTCTCGAACATCTTCGGTACGCGGTCTTCCGGCGGTTTGAAAACCAGTTGACGCGTGCCGAGCGAACCCGGCTCGACAACACGATCGAGAACACCCTGTTCAAGATCGACCGTTATCTCGATCGGACCGACCCCGCCCTGCGCCAGCGCCTTGCGCCCGAGGCTGCCGGCGTGCGACAGGCGATTCGCGACGGGCGCGAGAAGTTCGAAAAGCTACGCACACAGGCGCGCCGGGCCGAGCTCAAGCTGGCGCAACTGACGTCGCTGTCTCCCGAGACCTTCGAGGAGTTCGTGGCCGAACTGTTCGAGGCGCTGGGCTACCAGGTCGAGCAGACCGGCGGCACCGGCGATGAGGGCGCCGACCTGCGCCTGCGCCGCAAGGACGTGCTGGCGATCGTTCAGTGCAAGTACCACAAACGCGGCGTCGTGGGCTCTCCCGAACTTCAAAAGTTCCTGGGCGCCATCCACCATACCCGCAGCCACAAGGGGTTTTTTGTCACCACCAGCACGTTTTCCCTTGCGGCCGAGAAGTTCGTCGCCGATCATCCGATTGAGTTGGTCGACGGATCCAGACTGGTCGAGCTGGTTCAGGAGGCCCTGGGCCCCGGCGCCCGACGCGAACCCCAGCCCGCCTGGTTCTGAGCCAGCGCGGCCCCGGACAACAACGGCGCCGGCACTGCTTCTGCAAAGGTCATCACCCAGGGAGCATGCGCTCGATCGGTCCGCCCCTGGGCGGCCTCGATATCCGCTCGCCCGCGTGAAAATTCTGGTTTTTTTCCAAAGTCTTCCAACATCGCCAGCGGGGATGTCGTAAGATCAATGAATGAAAGCCAGACCAAGGAGTAGAGACGCTTCCACTGACGACACATAGGCCAATGCACGCATGAAAGAAAATTCATGAGCTGTCCGGACTGACCGGGCAGGACTTCGGAACGGAGTACATCGCTTCACTGGCTTGACCGAGGGACGGAGCACGTTTCTTGTCCGTGCAGATTGGCGATCGGAACGGATCCGATCACCGCTCTGGACTCTTGGCCAAGGGGGGTTTCGAATGTCTACTCGAATGCAACGAGCACCGCTTCATTCCCTTCAGTTGCCCCCCGAGTTCGAGGACCTGACGGGAGTCATCCAGAGCGACCTCAAGGTCATCGTCTCAATTCTCACCGAGCGCGCCACCGATCGTTTGCTGCTCTCCGGGCGCCAGTCTCAGCAACTTCGGCGGGCGCTCTGGAGCAGCTTGACTGAAACAATCAACAAGAGCCTTGAGCTCTACCGGTGGAATGCCGCCAGGTGACTTTTCGTGATTCCGGGAGACTTTCAAACAGCCAAGACGCGAGGGTAGTCAGGCTCGAAAGCCTGACCTACTACGCGGCTGACGTTGTCGCTTTTCGTACCCTGGCAGGTAAGGGGTCGGCCCATGGCGCGAGTGATCCTGGGTGTGGCGGGCTCGGTCGCGGCCATCCGCACTCCGGAGCTTTTCGCGGCGATCCGCGCTCAGGAGCACCTGGTTCGCGTGGTCGCCACCGAGCCCGCACTTTACTTCTTCGACGCCGGCCAGCTTGCCTCAGGGCGATGGAAGCCCACGGACGAAGAACCCGCCGATCCCGTCTTCCGCGACCGGGACGAGTGGCCGGGGTTCCGTTATCGTCGGGGTGATCCTGTTCTGCACGTCGAGTTCCGCAAGTGGGCCGACCTGCTGATCATTGCTCCGCTCGACGCCAACACGCTGGGCAAGCTGGCGCTGGGGCTTTGCGACAACTTCGTGACCTGTCTCTTCCGTGCCTGGGATTTTTCCAAACCGGTCATTCTGGCGCCGGCCATGAATACGCTGATGTGGAAAAGCCCGCTCACAGATCGCCACTTCGGCCAACTGCTTCTTGATCACGGTGGCATCACGGCACTGCCGCCCGGTTGGAGCCTGGAAACCGCACCCGAGCACTTCGCCCTTCACGCCCCCAACCTGATCCTGATCCCACCCCAGTCCAAACGACTGGCCTGTGGCGACGTCGGCCTCGGAGCCATGGCCGAGGTCGCAACCATCGCCGAGGTCGTCCGTGCCTGGTCCGAACTGGAAACGCCAGACGATTGAGAATTGCTTGCACACGGGCCTTTTTGTTCGGGGACGGCTTAATTGCAATCACACAAGGCAGCGCAAATGCTCCTTCGCTTGCGGTTTACGAAAAGGGCGGCCTTGCGAAAAATCTTGTGATTTTTTTGCGGAAAAAGCTTGACTGGGGACTCGGTGGAGAGTTCTACTATTATAAATTTCGATAGCTCCTTGTGCGCAGTATCAGAGAATTGCCAATCCGCGGGAAGCGATGCAGTTCGAGTCGTTGAAGATCTTTTGTGACGTGGTCCGGTGGGCCAGCTTCTCGCGGGGCGCGGCGGAGAACAGCATCTCTCAGTCCTCGGCGAGCCAGGCCG
>JBAUOX010000964.1:0-2133 GCA_049579985.1 Isosphaeraceae bacterium
GCCTGGTGGGGGAGCGCCTCGTCGCCTGGGAGCAGGAGAGGCGGAGCCGCTGGCAGAGGGTGATCGAGCTCCTGGTCAAACGCTGAGCTACCGCAACCGCACCGGAGGCGCTTCGGCGGGGGCGGCCTCCGGGGCTCGCGACGGCGAACCGCCTACCCTCTGCGCCGCAAACTAGAACAAGGTTTCTTTCATGTATTTTACTTTCACGAAAGACCTCTTTCAGCCATTCGCCCTCTTGTTCCTGGTCACGGCGCTCCTCATCGCGAGCTTGTGGCGCGAACGGCGGGAGCGCCGCGGGCGGTTGTTCCTCCTGACGATCACCTTCGCCGCTCTCATGCTGACCAGCATACCAGCGGCGATTTTCCCGGCCCTCGGGTCGCTGGAGTGGCAATTCCCACCGCTCTTGCAAAGGCCCGACTCCACGGAAGCGATCGTCGTCCTCGCAGGCGGGATCGTTCCGGCCGACGCGGTCCGGCCCCGGGCTGAACTGACCGAGGACACCCTCTTCCGCTGCCTCCATGCCGCCGAGATCTATCACCAAGGGAAGCCGTGTCCGGTGATCGTGACGGGGGGAACTCTCGACCCCGGGTCGCCGATCCCTCCTGTCGCCCCGTTCATGCGCGACCTCCTCGTGCACCTCGGCGTGAGCGCCGCCGACGTGGTCATCGAGGACAGATCGCGAACGACTTACGAAAGCGCGGTGGAGACCCGGCGGACCCTCGAGCGGCGGCCGGTGCGCAGCGTCCTCCTCATCACCGAGGCCGTCCACATGTTCCGCTCCCTGCACTGCTTCCGCAGACAGGGTGTGAAGGCGGTCCCCGCCGCCTGTCACCACAGGGCGACCCAGTTCCGATGCAGGCTCGGCACCTTCCTACCTTCCCCGAACGCTGCGAAGGACTGCGCGGCGGTCTTCCACGAGTGGCTCGGCGTGGCCTGGTACTGGCTGAGAGGAAGGATGTGACAGCCGCGGCAACTCCCACCCGAACCGTGTGGGTTCCACCACCGCGACCTCGATGACTTCAGGGCAGGAATGACACCGGCCCACGAGCACCCGAGCCCCGGGTCGTTCACGAACGCCAGCCTGCGTTCTCCGCGAACAGTGTGGAGAGCCGCGCTACCTCCCCTCGGCGATCTTTCCCTTCACCGCGTCCATGAGCTCACGGGTCTGAGCGTTTTCCGGTTGCAGCATCTGGACCTTGAGCAATTCCTGAAAGGATTCTTGGAACCGGTTCTGCTCATACAACAACTCGGCGAGCTCGTAGCGCCTGGCAAGCTGGAGGGGCTCCTGGTCCAGGGATGCCAGGTAAGCCGCGAGAGCCTCGACCGGCTGCCCGAGGGCCCGATGGATCGACGCCTTGACATGCAGGCCCGCGGCCCCGAGCGCGTGCGGCTGCTTTTCGAGGGTGGCGAAGGCCTGTTCGAGGAACGGCCGACGCCCCTCTCCCGGTTGGGGGTAGAGGTGTAAGTTGGTCGTGGACACGGGCCCGCACCACAAGGGCTGAAGCCGCGCCCGGGCCATCGACTCCATGGAGCAGAACACCTCGCTTCCCCGCTTCGAGATCGAGAACGAGGTCGACCGCCACATCGCCTGGCCAGGCCAGGCCCTGGCCTACAAGGTCGGCGAGCTGAAGATCCGCGAGCTGCGTCAGCGTGCGGAAAAGAAAGCCAGCCAAGCCTTCGACTTCCGCGTGTTCCACGACCGGCTCCTCTCGTTCGGGTCGGTGCCGTTGTCGCTGGTCGAGGCGGGATGAATTGACTTTCGGGACCGGTGTCGTAGGTTCTGTCTTGGTTGACGTTGCGAGAAGCACGAGTGACTCGCGCCGATCGATGAAAGGTGGTCATCAGCAAAGATGCCGTGCGGTTGGCCGGGATCGAGTGCGCACCGCAGTCGTTGCGGGTTACCGTATTGGCTGCAGCCGCCAGAGCCGGCGAGGAGGATTGTCGATGCAGCAACTTCCTTTGACAGTTCAGACGGACTCGCGGAAGCTGGTCGAGGATCTGTACGACTTTCTCGGCACTCTTGTGCGGGGCTGGCGGCTCATCGCGGTCTGCGTCGGGATTGCCCTGGCGCTGGCGGTCATTTATCTGGCCAGGGTCAAGCCGGTCTACCTGGCCTCGGCCCGCCTGCTCGTC
>JBAUOX010000965.1:0-4265 GCA_049579985.1 Isosphaeraceae bacterium
CAGTCACACCACCGCCCCGGGAGCCCCACCCTACGTCGGCCCTGCCACTCCGGCGGCTCCGCCGCCAGCCTTTGACGAGGAGGAAGAGCGTAAGGCCAAGGGCAGGGTCGGCTCCTCCGCCGATCGAGCCGGCCGCCGCGCCCGCCGCAACGAGCGAGCGGTCGAGCGCCGGGTCACCTCGCCCTTGCCGGCGGCCACGCTGCTGACCGAGGAGGAGGATGTCCGCCGCGTGCGTGCGACGGCCAAGCGGGGCCAGAAGGGCGGCGGCCAGCGTTTCGCCCTCGCCCCGACCCGGAAGAACCACGCCCTGATCGAGCCTCCCATCTCCGTCCGCAACCTCTCCGAGGCGATCGGCATCAAGGCCAATGACCTGTTGCGAAAGCTGATGGCGATGGGCGAGATGGCGACCATCAACACCAGTCTGGACGACGATATGGCGCTCATGCTCTCCATGGAATTCGGCGTCGAGCTGGAGGTCGTACACCCACGCACCGCGGAGGATGAATTGCTGGACTCGCTCGCCCCCGGGGACGCATCGGAAAACCTCGAGCCCCGACCCCCGGTCATCACGATCCTGGGCCACGTCGACCATGGCAAGACGTCGCTCCTGGACCGCATCCGCAAATCCAATGTTGTGCAGAGCGAGAGCGGCGGCATCACCCAGCACATCGGCGCCTACCAGGTCGAGTACAACGGCAGGCCGATCACGTTCGTTGACACCCCTGGCCACGAAGCCTTCACGGCCATGCGGGCTCGGGGAGCCAACGTGACGGACATCGTGGTCCTGGTCGTGGCCGCCGATGACGGAGTCATGCCCCAGACCGTCGAGGCCATCGCTCATGCCAAGGCGGCCGAGGTCCCGATCGTGGTCGCCCTGAACAAGATCGATCTGCCCAACGCCGACACTGCGGCCAATATCAACAAGATTTACGGCGAGCTCTCGCAACAGGGCCTTCATCCCGTCGAGTGGGGCGGCGATATCGAGGTCGTCAAGACTTCGACGGTGACCGGTCAGGGAATCTCCGACCTGCTGGCCACGCTCGAGGCGATTGCCGAGCTGCACGAGCTCAAGGCCGACCCCAGCCGTCCCGCGAGCGGCACCTGCCTGGAGGCCTCGCTCTCCGAGGGCCGTGGCGTCGTTGCGACAGTCTTGATCCAGGACGGAACCCTGCGCGTCGGCGACGTCCTCGTCTGCGGCGACGGCTATGGGCGGGTTCGCGCCCTCTTCGACGATCGGGGCCTCTCTATCGAGCAGGCCGGACCATCCGCCCCGGTCGAGATCTCCGGGGTCGATGTCGTTCCCACCGCGGGCGAAACCTTCGCGGTGATCGACGACATTGCCATCGCCCGCGAGATCGCCGAGGCCCGCCGGCTCCGCGCTCGTGATGCCGCACAGGCCGAGCGCCAGGCCGTCACCCTGGAAAACCTCTATAGCAAGATGGCCGAGCAGAAGGTCAAGAACCTCAACCTGATCATCAAGGCCGACGTTCAGGGCTCGATCGAGGCCCTGACCAAGGAGCTGGAGAAACTGGAGAACGGCGAGGTCCCGATCCGCATCCTGCTCAAGGGCGTTGGCGGCATCACCGATAGCGACATCCTGTTGGCCGAGGCCTCGCAGGCCATCGTGATCGGCTTCCGTGTCGCCCCCGAGGACCGGGCGATCATCCAGGCCGAGGAGAAGGATATCGAGATCCGCCGCTACGATATCATCTACCAGGTCACCGACGACATCAAGAAGGCCGTCGAGGGACTGCTGGTTCCCGAGATCAAGGAAGTTCACCTCGGTCGTGCCGTCGTCCGGCAGGTCTTCAAGATCTCCAAGGTTGGCGCCGTGGCCGGCTGCTTCGTCACCCAGGGTGTCATCGAACGCGGCGCCAAGGTTCGCTTGATTCGCGAGGGCCGCGAGATTTACAAGGGCTCGCTCGAGGCTCTCAAGCGGTTCAAGGACGATGTCAAAGAGGTTCCTCAGAACTTCGAGTGCGGCATCAAGATCGGCAACTTCGACGACATCAAGCCCGACGACGTCATCGAAGCTTACCGGGTCGACGTGATTCGCCGCACCTTGTAGCAAAGGCCCTCGTGACCTGACTGTGTACCACGCGTGAGCCGCCTGCGGGGGTTTTCTCTTGGCCCGGCAAAGGCGGCATGCCTGGGCATCAATGGTGATCGGACGCCGCACGCCGGGAGACGACGAGGCGGTCGGGAAATGACGACTGCGTTGCCTTCGGCCGTCCGCTGTTCGCGAGGTGGATCAATGTCCTCTCACCGCAACCTGCGCGTGGCCCAGGCGATCCGCGAAGTTGTGGCTTCGGCCATCCTCTTCGAGACCGCCGACCCGCGGATCCGCTCGGTCACCGTCCTGCGGGTCGAGGTCGCCGCGGACCTACGCCAGGCGACGGTCCACGTCACGGTGATGGGAAACGAGGCGGAGCAGAGTCTCGCCCTGCGCGGACTGAAGCATGCCGCGGGCTTCTTTCAGTCCAAGGTTGCGGCTCGCCTGCAAACTCGTTTCACGCCGGTGCTCACGTTCAAGCTCGACGACAGCGTGAAGAAATCGGTCGAGATGAGCCGCCTCATCGCCGAGGCTGTTGCTTCCGATCTCCAGCCCGACAGCGTCGCGGGCGAGCCCAGCCCGGCAGGCGACGCGGAGCTTTCCCCGGACGCACACCCAGACGGCGACGTGCCCCCCGTCCCTTCCTGAAGACGTTCGGGAACGAAGCCTCGCCAGACCTCCGGGGCCAGGTGAGTACCGTTGTTTCCTCCTTCTTTTTTTTGCCCGCACACACGGCATTTTGCGACGATGAGTCTCATGGCGACACAAAGCAAGTCTCAGTTCCTCACCGACGTCCATGCCCAGCTCAAGCGCCGTTACAAGCCCAAGCCCGATCGGTCCGCAGGCCGGCTCAGCGTGCTGGAAGCCGTTGTTTACGGGATCTGCCACGAGGATGCGACCCGCGAACAGGCCAACCAGGCGCTCTCGCGGTTCAAGGACCAGTTCTTCGACTGGAACGAGGTCCGCGTCAGCCCCATCGCCGAGGTCAAGGAAACGCTCGCCGATATTCCCGACCCCCAGGGTCGCGCCGAGCGGATTCGCCGTTTCCTTCGCCAGCTCTTCTCGAAGACCTACGGTTTCTCACTCGAGCCACTCACCAAGAAACCGCTCAAAGAAGCCCTCAAGGTACTTCACGCATACGAAGCATTCTCATCTGACTACGTCACAGCGACGGTGATCCAGCAAGCCCTTGGAGGCCACGCGATCCCCATCGATTCCGCCACTCGCCGCGTCCTGGAACGGCTGGGGATCTCGGATTCCGATCTCCCGTCCCTGCGCTCCATCCTCGAGCGCGCTGTTCCCAAGAATCGAGGCGTCGAGTTCCTGGAACTCCTCGAGGAGCTGGCCCACGACACCTGTGTCGAACCTCGCCCCGATTGTCCACGTTGCGAGCTCCGCAAGATCTGCGCTTACGCTCTGGCAGGCAAGCACGAAGCAAATCAGCCCGACCAGGCGAACCAATCGGCCGCGAACGCCGCCCCGACCAAGGCCGCCGCCGAAGCGAAGAAGCCCGCCAAGAAGATTGCCAAAGAGGCGGCCAAGGAACGGCCGAGCGCCGCCCCCGCCGCCAAGAAACCGCCGGCCAAGCAACCCCCTCCACCTCCCAAGTCGCCACCTGGAAAGCGCGGAAACGGCAAGTAAGTGCCCATCGGAACATGCCGGGGCGCTCAATCGACTCTTGAGAGGTCCGCACGGACCCACCGGCGGACACTTCTCGACCAGGATGTGAGGTCGCTCGCGTCTTCCTCGAGGATCCATCG
This sequence comes from Isosphaeraceae bacterium, assembly GCA_049579985.1. Taxonomy (GTDB): domain Bacteria; phylum Planctomycetota; class Planctomycetia; order Isosphaerales; family Isosphaeraceae; genus Aquisphaera. The sequence continues at coordinate 3,814 of JBAUOX010000965.1, forward strand.
GCAAACCTGATCGGCGCGGACGGGAAGGAGTTTGCTCGCGGCCACGGCGGCGTAACGACCTCGCGAGGAAAGACGATCGATCCGCGGGTTCTGCCCGTTGAACCGCCAGACTTCCGCCACCTTGAGCGCCGCATAGATTCCGGGCCGGAGTTGCTGACTCTATCGAATTGCAGGTTTGTGGTTTCTGAGGCCTATCAGTGAGGTGGACGCCATCAGGTTGTGGAGCCAATGTTCATGGTAGCGTTTGCCGTTGAGTCGATGAACGGGACTGTCGTGGGTGCGGGGTTGGTTGCTCCGCGGGGCATAGGGGCGAAAGTTCAGCAGCAAGGCCCAGCCCCGCAGCCGTAACTCGGACGAGCTTTGATGGCCGTGCAAGCCCCGGCTTGCATACATCAGCCGGCACAGCCGGTTCATCGGCCGATCCACCGCGTTGCTCGTGCGATGACATCCCG
>JBAUOX010000966.1:0-8641 GCA_049579985.1 Isosphaeraceae bacterium
GTCACCGCGAAACCACCCAGTCGTGTGAGGGACAGCGATTCCACAGCGTGACGAACCGGGTGCATTTGACGTGCACGCCCGGATCTGTGGGAGCTCCAGGGAGTAATCCCTGGAGCGACCCGGCCCAGGAACCGTTCGGTCTGACCCCAGGAACCGTTGACCCCAGGAACCGTTTCCCGGATGCCAGAAGGTGGGGGGCCCTTCCGCTCTTCTAAGTGCAGTGAGACCGGCGAGGGGAGGCATTCTCCGGTGAGCACACGGCCAGCTCCGCCGATTTCGAGATGAAACTGTGTGGAGGATCACTCGCTGGTATAATTCATGGCAGAAGCAGGGCCGGCTCAGCTCGATCATGCTAGCGAACCGCAGCCCCCGCGCAATAGCAAAGGAGACGATCATGGCGACAGTTCCTCGGACGGTGACCGACCAAGATCAGGACATCGCTTATCCGACGCGGGATGGCAGACCCATGGGTGAAACCGACCTGCATCGCAACAAGATGGCGGACCTCATCGCGACTCTGGAGGATCATTTTGCCGGGGACCCTGACATCTACGTATCTGGCAATCTTCTGGTGTTCTACGAGCGCGGTGACAGGCGCAAGCACGTCTCGCCCGACGTGTTCGTGGTCCGTGGCGTACCCAAGAAGCCGTTGCGGGATCATTACTTGATCTGGCGCGAGGGAAAGGCCCCTGAATTCGTGATCGAGGTGACATCCAAGTCGACCCGCGGGGAGGATCAGAAGAAGAAACCGATCCTCTATCGCGACGTCTTGAAGGTCGCCGAGTATTTTCTCTTTGATCCGACCGAAGATTACCTCAAACCGCCGTTTCAAGGGTTCCGACTGGTTGAGGGCGAGTACGTTCCGATCGAGCCAGTGCTGGGCCGTCTCCCCAGCACCGTGCTGGGGCTGCACCTGGAACGCTCGGGAGTGGACCTGAGGCTCTTTGACCCCACAACGAGGAGGTGGCTGCCGACTCCACGTGAGCGAGCCGAGGCCGAACGTGAGCGAGCCGAGGCCGAACGTGAGCAAGCCGAACGCGAACGTGAGCGAGCCGAGGCCGAACGTGGGCGAGCCGAGGCCGAACGTGAGCGAGCCGAGCGCGAAAAAGCCGAGCGGACACGAATCGAGGCCGAGGTGATTCGCCTGCGCGAGGAGAACGAATCACTCAGACGCCGGCTGGGCAAGCGGAGTTGATCGATGAGCCGAGTGAGCCTTGGCCACGCACCTTCGTCCGGGATAAATAGGGAGACTGGGATATCAGCGTGCCCTTCCCGGTGAACCGCCCGATCTGCATCCCTCCCTCGGATGCCTTCGGCCCGCCTTGACCGGCGGGCGGTCGATTCGTAGACTCCCCGCCTGGACCTTGGGGCTTCTTGCGAGCGGCTGGGATCGCGAGACAGCTTTTCGGGTCGCCGAGGGTTCGCAGGAAGCGGCCCGGCGTACACTGCGAACGTGTCGCGCCCAAAGACCAGGGACGGTGTTCATGGAACTGCCGGTTCCTTCTCATTCGGCTCTCCCGGTCCGGGCGTGGAATGCCGTGCGCAGTCGGGGTCCGCGTTACGCCTGGCACAAGGCGCTCAGACGCGTGCTTGGCCGCTGGCCGTCCTGGAAACGGCGCTGGCTGTATTCCGATCCGCGGCTCTACTGGACCTTGCGTGGCGGGGAAGACTACTTCCGCGAGCAGGAGGGACAGGCCGCACGCACCATCCGCACCGAATGGCTGGCCCGGCGCCTGGCCGCATATCGTCCGGCGTCCATCCTGGAAATCGGCTGCGGCTATGGCAAGTTGCTGCGGGCCCTACGGCGGCGGATCGATGTTCCGCTGGTGGGCCTTGACTTCAGCACGACGCAGCTCGAGCATGCCAGGCGGTTTCTGGAGGGCCTGGACGATATCGAGATCCTCCTGGGCTGCGGCGAGCGCCTGCCGTTTCCCGACGGTGCGTTTGACATGGTGGTGACTTCGGCCGTCATCTTGCACAACCCGCCCAAGGCCGCGGAGCACATCCGCCGTGAGGTCCTCCGCGTGGCCCGCCGGTTTGCCGCCCACAACGAGGAGACGAGCCGCAGCTACAACCGCTACGGATACGACACCGCGGCCTGGTACCGGAGCCAGGGTATCGTGCCGGCCGAGTCGGGGCCGATTCCGGTGGACCCTGATCCGGCTGCATCGCAGTTCTGTGTGGCCAAGCTGTCCCCGTAACCAGGTGAGACCCGGATGCTTGATCTTGGACTGGCTCTATTCCTCGCACTCGTGGCGGCCGGCATCGGGAAGCGGCTGCTGAGCTGGATCGGCGAGCTGCCCGGCCATCCACTCGATGCGCTGGCTTTGGCGACTCCACTGGGACTGGGGCTGCTGGCGCTGGGTTGCCTGCTCCTGGGACAGGCAGGCTGGCTGAACCTGGTGGGCCTGGCAGTGCTTCTGGGAGTGGCCGCTGAACTCGGTCTACTTGCTGGATTCCGCCTTTTGCGCGAGCTGGCGAGGTATTCGCTGAAAGGGCCCGAAAAAGGCTTGACCACGGTCGTCGACCGGCTGCTGCTCGTGTTCCTGGTGCTCACGCTGGGGGCAACAGCCCTGGCCGCGCTGGCGCCCGTCACCGATGGCGACGCGCTCTGTTATCACCTGCAAGTGCCCAAGGTCTTCCTGGTCCGGCAAGCGGTCTATTTCGATCCCGACTTGCATGAGACGGTTTATCCCCTGATGACCGAGCTGCTCTATGCGATCGGCCTGGAGTTCCGTGGGCCAGTCGCTTGTCGCTGTCTCCAGTGGGTGCTGGGGCTTGTCTTCGCCGCCGGTGTGGCGGCTCTGGCGCGTCCCAGCCTGGGCCGAAGGGCTTGGTGGGCCGCCGCCCTGGCAATCCTGGTGCCGGCGATCAGCAACGGCATGGCGGCTCCCCTGAACGATGTGTCCCTGGCCGCCTTCGGAGTGGCGGCGTTGCTGGCCTGGACACGATGCTTTGACCGTCCTTCTCGGGCCTCGACAGTGGTGGCGGGAGCCTTCACGGGCCTGGCGATCGGGGTGAAGTACCCTGCTCTTGTGTTGGCGGCCCTTTTGACCGCGGCGACGCTCTTGCGTCCAGTTCTTGATCCGGCGTGGCGGTCGCGGCGAGGAGCGATCCGAACGCTGATGATGGCCGCGGGATTCCTGGGAACGGCCGTACTGCTGGGCGGAGCCTGGTACCTGCGGGCGTACGTCTACACGGGCAATCCGGTCTTTCCGTTCTTCAAGAGCTGGTTCGGCGGAGCGGGGCTCGACGAGGTGCTGGCGCCGATCAAGCGACCACTCGCGGTGAATGTTTGGAGCTTGCTGGGCGCGATCGTTCCGCTGACCCTCGAGCCCGATCGATTCGACAGCTTCGCGCACCAGTTCGGGCCGGTCTTCCTGCTGTTCTTGCCCGCACTTCTGTTCGAGGGCGCACCCCGCCGCGTGCTGGGCCTGGCGGCCGTGGCTTATGCTTTCCTGGTGGTGTGCATGACTCAGCGGCAGAGCATGCGGTTCCTCTTGTTCGCGGTGGGGCCGATGTCGGTAGGCATCGCTTACCTGGCCACGCGCTGGCTCGAGCGTGGAACGAGACCGGCGCGGGCGCTCGTGATGGCCCTGATGCTCGTGCTCGGCCTGGAGACCGGCCTGTCGCTCACTCGAGGCGCACGCGCGGCGGGAGTCGTGCTGGGAAGGGAAACGTTTGCCGAGTTCCTCGGCCGGTGCGAGCCGACCTACCGCGTTGGTCGTTGGGTTGCCCGCAACCTGCCGGCGACGGCTCGGTTGATCGGGCAGGATCATCGCGGCTTCTACATCCCCCGCGGATACACGATGGAACTGGCCCATCGCCGTCGAACGGGCCTGGGCCAGAACCATGAATCGTCGCGCGAGATCGTGGAGGTCCTCAGGCGAGAGGGTTACACGCACCTCATGATGTGCCCGCCGGTTGAAAAAGAGTCGGTCGAGTTCGATCCGACGCTGGGACAGCTCCTCTCGCCCTGGCTGGCGGCCCGGACACCGCTCTTTCACGAGGACCTGGCCGACCCCGACGGAGTCGTCCGGAGCTATTCCATTTATGGACTCGGCGACGAGGCGGTGGGGGTGCACGGGAAGGAGAGCCTGCCCCGATGAGCCACGGCCATCCGACCCTTGCCGACTTGCGTGCGACCGTCCAGAAGCAGCGGCATCGCGAGATTGGCAACTGGTTGGCGCGTCGAGTCGCTCGGCCAACGGCCGTGTATGGAAGCTGGGTCGCCGTCCGCCTTGGCCTGTCGGCGCACCAGGTGACTCTGGCCGCCCTGGCTGCGAGCTTGGGCGGGGCGTTGGCGATCGGAACTGGCTCTCGGGCGGGCTTCGTGCTGGGCGTGGCGCTGGCTCACCTGGGCTTCTGGCTCGATCATGTGGACGGCCAGGTCGCTCGCTGGCGAGGCACGGCCTGCCTGGATGGGGTCTATCTCGATTACGTGATGCACCATGTGGGCAGCTTCGCCCTGGGATTCGGTCTGGGGTTTGGACTGGCCAGCCGGTCGGGTCAGCCGGCCTGGGCCCTCGCCGGGTTCGCGATCGCTGGGGGCTGGGCGCTACTCAGTTTGCACAACGACTGCCTTTACAAGGCCTTTTTTCAACGCCTCAAGAGCGCGGGCGGCACTTACCTCGTCGCCGGCGGCAGCGGCAGCCGGCCTTCGCCCCCGGCGTCCTGGCCGAAGCGTGGCATCGGACTCTTGAGCTGGCCTTTGTACAAGGTCTGCGAGCCGCACGTGGTCTTGATGATCATCACGGGATTGGCCGTTCCGGCCGGTGTCCGCCCGTCGCTCTGGCTTTCTTGCTGGCGATCTTGCGCCCTTGTCATGGCCATGCTGGCCCCCTTGCTGGGCGCGGCTCGCATCGCCCGCTCGGTCACGCGCGGATCGGCGGAAGCCGAGTTCTCCAGGTGGTTCCACCCCGCCCAACCATCGGACTTGGGCGTTCCGGCTGCTGCGCCGTTTTCCGCCCACCGCCCTCTGGACAGCCGGGTTGCCCGCGTTGTATCACCAAGCGAGTAGCAGCATCAGGAAACGCGGCCTTCAGGCCGCTTCCGGCTGGAACTGGCCGGTAGGGAGTTGACGATGCCGGGGTTTGAGCTGGACAATCGGGCTCATCCGCCCTTATGGCCTGCGCATCGCGACGTGGGAATCGGCGTGGTGGGTGCGGGATTCATCGTCCGCGACTGTCATCTTGCGGCCTATGCCCAGGCCGGGTTCCCCGTGGTGGGAATCACCTCGCGAACGGGTGACCGTGCGCGCGAGGCCGCCGATGCACGGGGGATTCCACGTGTTATTCCGTCGCACGAGGCGATGCTCGAGGAACCGGCGGTCGAGATCGTCGACATCGCGGTCCCTCCCGCGGAGCAGCCGGCGGTGATCCGGCGCGTCCTTGCGGGGGGCGGGAAAGTCAGGGGCATCCTGGCGCAGAAGCCGCTGGCGCTTGCTCTGAGTGAGGCCCGCGCGCTGGTCGAAGAGTGCGCCCGGGCCGGCGTCCTGCTGCTGGATCGGGAATCTTGCCTCGTGAGCGAGCGGGCCCGCCTGGCCTACCTTCGGAACCATCCGTGTTGTCACTGACTGACCTCTCCCATCCTGCCGCAATCTTGCCGCTGGCCGCTCTCGGGGCGGCCGGCCTGGCTTGGCGGTTTGTCATGCTCATCGGCCTGGTCGTTCTCATCGCCGGCGCGGGGATTGCGCTCTGGCGGCTGAGGAAACGCCATAGCGACCTTTTCACGAATCTGGAAACCGTGGCCGCCGAGTCGCGGCGGGCCGTCAAGGAGCTGCACGAGACCGAGGTCTTCTACCACACATTGGTCGAGACACTGCCGCAGCACATCCTGCGCAAGGACCTCGACGGGCGCTTCACCTTCGCCAACCAGCGCCTCTGCACTGAGCTGGGGCGCAGCCTCGAGGAGATTCGGGGCAAGACCGATTTCGATTTCTGGCCGCGCGAGCTCGCCGAGAAATACCGCCGCGACGATCGGCGGGTCATCGAAAGCGGCCAGGTTCTGGAAGTCGTCGAAGTACACGTCACGCCCCAGGGAGAGACTCTGTACGTCCAGGTCATGAAGACGCCACTCTTTTCTCACGATGGCAAGCCCATCGGGATCCAGGGAATTTTCTGGGATGTGACCAGGCGGTTCCGGGCCGAGGAGCAGCTCAAGGAACAGAACGTGATGCTCCAGGAACTGGCAAGTAGGGAGCACAAGGCTCTCGAGGAGCTCAAGCGCACCCACGAGGAGCTCAAGCGCGCCCAGACCCGCATGGTTCAGACCGAGAAGATAGCCAGCCTGGGACAGCTAGTGGTGGGTGTTGCTCACGAGATCAACAACCCTCTGTCGTTCGTGAGCAACAACGTGGCGGTCCTGGAACGCGATCTTAACGACCTGCTCGATCTCATCGTGCTTTATCGTCAGGGCGATGCCGACCTCGGGAAGGCCCAGCCCGATCTCCTCGAGAAGATTAATGACCTGGACGAGTGCATCGACCTGAATTACAGCCTGTCCAACCTGCCCCGTCTGATCGAACGCACCCGCGAAGGACTCAGGAGAATCGAGCGCATCGTCAAGGATCTGAGGCTCTTTGCCCGGGTGGACGAGGGTGAGTGGAACGAGGTCGATCTCAATCCGGGAATCGAGTCGGCGATCAACATAATCAAGGGCCATGCCCGCAAGCGAGGAGTGCGGATCGTCATGGACCTGGGGGCCTTGCCGACGATCCGCTGCCGCGCAGCCAGGATCCATCAGGTCATCGTCAACCTGCTGACCAACGCCATCGACGCCTGTGCGGCGGAGACCGGTGTGGTCACGGTGCATACCCAGACCGAGCCCGACGCCATGGGGGTCCGCATCGATATTCAGGACAACGGCTACGGGATCGACGCGGCGAACCTCGAGCGCATCTTCGACCCGTTCTTCACGACCAAGCCGGTGGGTCAGGGAACCGGACTGGGCCTGAGCATCAGTTACGGCATCATCGAAGAGCACGACGGCCGGATCGAGGTCCGGTCCAGCCCCGGCGAGGGCGCCCGCTTCACCGTCCACCTGCCCATCGAGCCCCGGCGCAAGGGTCGCGAGGAGTCAGCGCCCGCCATCTCCAGCCTCGATGGCAGCATCGACCGGACGCCCCCTTCGACCCCCCCGCCCAGGGTCGAGGTCGCGCCGCAACCGCTGCCAGCATCCCCGGCCTCCTTTCCCGGAGAGCTCGCTCCATGAAACCTGGACTGATCAACTCGGCCTGGGTTCAGGCCGGGCGGGAAACCTCCTACGGCATCCGGAAGATCCGCGAGATCGGTTTCGACTCCATCGACATCTTCGCCGACCCGCTGGACGTTGACTTTCCCCCTTACCTCGAGGCCATCAAGCGGCTGGGGATCGACGACGCGACGATCTCGGTGGAGCTCGAATACTCCCCCGACCCGGAGCACATGGTGGAATGGGTGGCCGAGGCTCATGACAAGACCGCGGCGCTCTTGCGCGCGGCCGGACTGCGACCATGACCATGAGCAGGATGTCGCGCCGGCTCGCCGCGCTGGCGCTTCTTGGGTCGCTGGTGGTCCTGGTGGTCTGGCCGCTTGCCGCGACGGTCCTGGAGGCGTGCCGGGCGCCGCAGCGGCTGGACCGGGCACTCACTTCCCTGGGGCTTGACGATTGGGCGCTGCGGATTCGTCGCGTGTGGAGCATCGAGCCCGAGCCCGCCTCGGGAAGCGTGCTCGATCCGGCCGCGACCGCGCGGCTACTCCGCGAAACGGGGGGCCCGGCCCGGCCGGCTCGACTGGCGGTCGAGACGCTTTCCCTGGTATTCATGACGGCAGCTCTCGTCCTGCCGCCGGGTATTCTCCTGGCCTTACTCCTGTTCCGCACCGACATTTGGGGCCGAGGGCCGCTCCTGGGAATACTGGGCATCGCGGCGTTTGTGCCCTTGCCCTTGCATGCGACGGCCTGGCTGGGAGCGCTTGGCAACGCGGGGCGAATGCAGGCGATCGGGCTGCGGCCCGTCCTGGTCGGCCGCATGGGAGCGGCGATCATCCACGCGCTGGCCTGCTTGCCCTGGGTGGTCTTCCTGGTCGGCGTCGGCTTGCGCACGATTGAGCCGGAGCTCGAAGAATCGGCCGAGCTCGACATGCCCGCGGGTCGGGTGTGGGGCAAGGTGACCTTGCGCCGTGGTGTGGGGGCCATCGCCGCGGCCGCCGTGGCCGTCGCCGTGCTCACGGCCGGCGACATGACCGTGACGGACTTGCTTCAGGTGCGCACCTACGCCGAGGAAGCGTACGTCCAGTTCACACTGGGACGAGGGCCAGCCGACGCCGCTCTCGTCTCGGTCCCGCCCCTGATCATCCTGGGCGGCTCGATCGTGCTGGCCGCCCGGTCGCTTGTGCGTGCGGATCCTGCTCGCCTGGCCTCAGCCTTTGCCCCGGCCCGGCTGTGGAAGCTCGGCCGCTGGCGTGTTGCGGCGGGTGCCTCGCTGCTCCTCTTGGTCGGCAACCTGGTGGCGTTGCCGCTCTACAGCCTGGTCTGGCGCGCCGGCCGTGTGGGGGGGCGGGCCCGGCTCGGTCAACCGCCGGCCTGGTCGCTCGCGGGCCTGCTGGGAACGCTCAGCTTCGCCGCTGCTGAGAGTTGGGAGCCGATCCAGACGAGCCTGATG
>JBAUOX010000967.1:0-3790 GCA_049579985.1 Isosphaeraceae bacterium
CTACAGCATGTTCTATCATCTCGACGAATCGGACCTCGAGGCGCATGCCACGATGAATCGCATCGCCAAGCAGCTTGGTTCCTGAGACCGCGACGAAATGGCCCCGGCCAACCTCCGAACAAAAGGGACCATCGCAGCCCGCTCCTCAGGCGCGCCGCGATGGTCTCCGCAATTCTGGGCTGACCATCGTCCATACGCTGGCCGACTTCAATGGTCCTGCACGCTGGATTTGGGAATAATGAAGCGGGGTGGTCCAGGGAATCCGGCGGCCAGGCGACCGCACCATTGCTGCATCGCCCCGTCCTACGCCGAGGACCAGCAGAGCCTCCTCTCCAATGAACGACAGCGTACCCATGAATGAGCCAGTCACCAGTTCTGATGCTGGCCGGGCCCAGGCGGAAGTGCCGACCGAGTCACCGGCGGAGTGTCCCCGAACCCCGTCTTCCTCCCACCCCGCTCCAGACGCGTTCGCCGCACGACTCGCGATGCTCGATCGGGTGGCCCTTCTGATCGGCTGGGGGCTTCCGCTTCTTGGCCTCATGGGTGGAACACGCATATTGCTGGAATCAACTGATCATGAAGCATCATTTCGGGGCGGCTGGCTCGCAGGCCTGCTTGGGGCGATCTGCATGATGGGAACAACTGTACTGGCTGGCCTGGGAGCGAGCTCGGTACTCCGCGTACTGGTCCAATGGTTATTATCGCTTCATCGCCAACCGCCCGAAGCCGAGAGCCAGTCGATCCTGGGATCGCTGGCCGAGCGAATCGACCAGTTGAGTGAGCGGCTGGCCGAGCCACGCAGCCCGTCCGTGCCACTGCCTCCAGCCTTGGCGACGACTTCCACAAACTGGCTCAGGGAGCAGTCGCTCGCCGAGATCCGGAGGACGATCCGGGCGAGGAAGTGGGATGAAGCAGCGGCCCTCCTGGACGGGTATTCGCCCGCTGAGCTCGACGATCCGCGGCTGTCGGCGCTGAGACAGGAGATTCAGTCGGCTCGGGCGGCCGCCCGGTCCGAGCAACTGGCCCAGCTCAATGCGGCGCGCCAGGTAAACGATCCCGACCGAGTGCTCGAGCTCCATCAGTCTCTGCTTCCCCTGCTCGACGCCGAAACCCGCGTCTCACTCGAGGCCGACCTGTCCCAATGGTTTCTGCGGTTGATTCACAACCGCTTGCGGACCGGTAAGATCCAGACCGACCTCGCCGTTCTGGCCGGCCGGATCGCTGACGCTTTCAGTCACACCGTGGAAGGAGCCAGCCTGCGCGCCTCGCTGCCCACCCTCCGCCGCAGCGCCGGGCTCTGCTCCCGTTGCGGCCAGCCCTACAACGGCCTTGCCAACGCGTGCCCGGCCTGCCTGGCCCAGGCACAACCCTCGGCAAGGCCGCCAGGGCCGCCCACCACTTGATCCCGTATCGGAACAACCTCGATACCAGTCAGGCTGCGCGCTTCATCAACTCGCCCCGACGATGCGCAAGGGCGGTCCCTCGGCACTCGGTGCGATCAGACTTCCCAGGACTTACGGGGTCAGAGAGTGAATCGATGGGCCAATTCAAAGGGAAAAAAACCGACGTTGCTCCTACAAAACCGGCCCCTGCCGGCGAGCAGACGGGCGATTGGCCTCGTAGAACAATGGGGACTCCCTGGACATCGTGCAAGTTCGAGAAAGTCCCTTGCTCGCCCAGCTTGACGTGGCGCCGACTGTCGGCTAGGGATGAATGTCGATTCTAGTTGGCGTCAACTTCTGGGTATCCGAAAGGAACAGGCCATGTTCTGCCGTCTTGCTCCGGTCTGGGCACTCGCGCTCTTGGCCCTGGGCGGACCATCGGTCCAAGCGCAGGTTCCGTTTGCCAGGGATTTGATCCCGTCTCGCACTTCACTTGCCCGAGTCGGGCTCGAGCGGCAATGGCTGGCGGTGGTTCCGCTCAACGATACCGAGCGGCTGCTCCTGATCAGCCGCAGCGCGGATCTGTTATTCGCACAGACCAACCACGGCTCGGTGCACACCTACGACGCCCAGAACGGCAAGCTGCTCTGGTCGTCAAGCCTGGGCCAGCACACTCCGCTTGCGCATCCGGTCTCCGCGAATTCTTACGCCGTGTTCGGGACCAGTGGCGACGTGTTGATCGCCCTGGACCGGAAGACCGGAAGGCTCATCTGGAAGAAGTCCCTGGGGACCATCCCGACCTGCGGGACGGTCTGCGACGAAGATCGTGTCATGGTCGGGACGATGGATGGCCGAGTTGATGCCTATAGCCTCAGGGAAAAGGGGCCCAAGGGAGCGATGAAGATTCGCACCCAGCCCGTGCAAGCGTGGAGCTGGCAGACCGGCGGTCCAGTCCACACGCTGCCTTTACCCGCGGAGCACGTGGTCGCCCTTGGCAGTAGTGACGGGCGGGTTTACGTGGTGATGAATGACGAGCGGACCTCCCTTTACCGGGTTCGCACGGGAGGACCCATCGGCGAGGGCCTGGGCAGCTACGGCACCCGGACCTTGCTCATCCCCTCGGCCGACTACAACGTGTACGCGATCGATCTGTTGACCTCGGACTCTCTCTGGACGTTCTCTTCCGGCGGCCCGGTCGACCAGGTGCCGGTGGTTGCCGGTGAGGAGATTTACTCCATCAACCAGGCCGGGTATCTCACCCAGCTCGACCCGGCCACAGGTAACGTCCGCTGGAACACTCTCACCCAGGGAGCCCAGTTCGTGGCGGTGGGAGCCTCGAGGATCTACCTGAGATCCTGGAACAAAGACCTCTACATCATCGATCGAGCCTCTGGTCAGGTGCTGGCCGACCCTGCGGCCACGAAGCAGCGGGCCGGGTTGAATCTCCGCGAATTTGGCCTTTCGATGCTCAACCGGTTCGATGATCGGCTCTATTTGGGGACCGACTCGGGACTGGTCGTGTGCCTCCGCGAAATTGGCGCCACCCAGCCGCGGCTGCTCCGCGATCCCAAGGCCTTGCCCTTCGGCTACATTCCACCCGCGGGAATCAAGCTGACGCCACCTCCAGTGCCCGCGGCCGAGACGCCCGCCGAGCCCGGCGCCGAGACCAAGGACAAGGAAGACGCCGCCAAGGAGCAGGCTCCGCCGCCCGCCGACGAAATGGCGAAGCCCGCTCCCAAAGCCGCCGCTCCCAAGGCCAAAGCGACCGCTCGCAAAGCCGCCACGGCCAAGACCAAGAGCGTCAACCCGCCCGGGCCCTAGTGAGGCCAGCGCCGTCGCGGCTGGTTCGTTCTCGTCTTGCGTCACACGTTGCGTCATAATCAAGGAAACCCGCGCCCCGGCACCTTGCTCCACCTTCGGGAGCAAGGTCTCCGGGGGCTCTTGTTTCCACCCGCCGACAGACTCGCGCACAAGCCGCCCGCGACCTTCCACCGGAAACGAACTAGCAAGGGCCACGACTCTCGATTCAGACATCGTCCCAGTTCAAAGAGCCCCAAGCAATCATTGGACGCGCCTGACAGCGCTCATCGAGCACCCTGTGAAGTGCCGCTGACTCTATCGAATTGCAGGTTTGTGGTTTCTGAGGCCCATCAGTGAGGTGGACGCCATCAGGTTGTGGAGCCAATGTTCATGGTAGCGTTTGCCGTTGAGTCGATGAACGGGACTGTCGTGGGTGCGGGGTTGGTTGCTCCGCGGGGCATGGGGGCGAAAGTTCAGCAGTAAGGCCCAGCCCCGCAGCCGTAACTCGGACGAGCTTTGATGGCCGTGCAAGCCCCGGCTTGCATACATCAGCCGGCACAGCCGGTTCATCGGCCGATCCACCGCGTTGCTCGTGCGATGACATCCCG